>JBDRLR010000179.1:0-13448 GCA_043812855.1 Nanobdellota archaeon
TCAACCAGTATGACTTAACCGGTAGGCAGACACCGCGCCAAACGCGACCCGCTCTCGTCGCAGCCACTTCTTCCGCTCAACCAAGCGCGTCACCCCGGATGGGGGCAACCCCCGACGCTCCTGACTTCCGACGGGGCTATCGACTCACCGTAAGCGGGTCGCGCTTGACCAAAAGGACAGGAACACAGACAGCAACACATCGAAGAACACACTCACCGATGCTTGACGGCACCGACAATCATCTCCTGCTTGAACTGCCGTGCGACCGTGCCAGTCTTGGCATAGTTGTAGAGGGCCGCAGTGAAGACGCCGCTGAGGGCGGAGAAGACGATCGCCAAAGCGACCCAATACAGGATGACCAATGCGATGACGAAGATCAGGAAAGGACCCGGAAAGAGGAGACCAAGGAGAATCGCAGCCACACCGAGCAGGAACAAGACGATCTGCACTAGGCCGAGGGAGAATGTGAAGACCGCATTCTCCCCCCACGTCTTCTTGAAGAGACCCGCCGAGCGCTTGATGGCCTGGAGCGGACCCTTACCCTCCAAGACAAGGACGGGAACCACGAAGAATGTCATGAGCGACCACGCCATGCCGACAAGGCCTGAGACGACACGACCGAAATTGGTATTCCGACGCGCTGCGATCCGCAGAATCATCCCCACGGTGGCCGCCACGATGGCCCAACCCAAGATGTTGAGAAGACGCATGTTCGCCGCGCGAAATCCATCTGCGACCGTCGGATCGCCACCATTGATACGGATATCGGCGCAGGCCACGAGGGCAGCATTGAAATAGATCATGATGCCATACGAAACAACATAGTAGAGAAAGGCAAACAAGAAGAGGATGGGCTGCGTCGAGCCACCATCAAAGGCGCCCGCGAAGAAGAGGGGAAAAAAGAATGACAAGGTGACCGCAGCCATCAGGATACCTGAAATGACCGGGAACCAGACCAACTCCTTATCCATCTTCAAGACGTGAAGGCACGACTGCGCCAACTGCCAACTCCTCGAAAATGAGTTCATACGCGCCTGTTGTAGGCAGTCGTTTAAAAGACTTAGGGTTGTTGGGGTAAGTAGAAAATGGCGGTTGCTGCCCTTACGGGCGAGCGTTGCTAAGCCCGCCTACCATCGACAAGGGGTGGTCCCCGTCGGGGACATGTCGATCCGCAAGAACAGGAGAGGACGCGAGCTGGGCAGCAACCCGAGCGTGAGCGAGATTTTCTACTTACCCCGGTTCTTGAGAAGCTATATAAAAGAACGACACGCACCACAGGAGACGGGCCCGTGGTCTAGTGGCTCAACGGTTTCGTCCGTTGACACCGAAAGGGGTTTCGCGCTACGCGCTCAATCCCCCGCAGGCAACACCGAGACGAGACGTTCCACAGATGACATCTCCCTTACACGGAGAGGATCGCCGGTTCGAGTCCGGCCGGGCCCATCATTTCCCTCTCGCACGCACATGACGCTCCCACAATGGACCAGGCATATTGCAGTATAGACTCTCCTCAAGAGGAAGACGCGGAATCTGACGATCCAAGTCCATGCCACGATACGCGAAGAGGCTCTCCAAATGGTCAGGCGCGCGCATCTGGAACAAATATCTGACTTGCTCCAACGCATACTGCCCGATGGGAAATATCCCATCGATCTCGTCCTGACGAAGCCGCGTCAATGGCTCAAAGGCAGCAAGCTCACGGGCGCTGAGGGCAACATCATCACGATTGACAACGGCCAGATGGACGTAGCACAGAAAGGACTGCGCGCCGACCAGATCCATGACAAAGCCAAGCTTGTGCATCGACTCGATATCGCCCTGCGCGAAGTCATCAGGGTACGAACGATCACTGAACACCTCTTCACAGAACTCGCGCGCCGCGGTCTCCGCCACAAGCTCAAGCCCCTCACCTATGGCGAAATCGTCCGCAATACTCATCCTGCGATTGCCGCTCAGATGGGTGATCATATGCACGGTGCCATACACCGCAGGGGCAGTGGCACGCTCCCCTTTGCCCCCGACAGGACCGAACGAACCCCGCCTGGGCTCGGTATTTCGCTGCCCCAGATACAACTGGCCTTCAATGACTGGAAGCAAGAACGAAACGATCTTGACCTCCGACTCACCGTCCATGCCACGGACGAACACAGACCCATTTAAAACTATGACGTCGACCCACAACGAGCGTCTAGAACATCTCAGTTCCGCACTTAAAGGTGAGCGTTATCCAGACAAGAAGGCGGGCGACAAGGGGGTTGTCCCTCACGGGGAATGTCGCCAAACCAACTCGAAAAAGATGCGAACAGTGCGGAACGAGGTTGGGAATAGATTTTCTACACACCCACCCACAACCAAAAATTTATAAATCATGACAAGGAGGGAGAAGCATGAATGCAGCATTCTTCGAAGGAAGCATGGAGACAGCCAACCTGTTCATCTCCATCTTCATCCTCATCTTCGCGTACCTATTCAACAAGAAGAGCCACAGCCACGAACACCGCAGACCCTGGGAATTCCTGATCCTCGCCATGATCGTGTGGTTCGTCCAGGAGACTATGGTGTTCATCAAGGTCCTCAACGGATACGAAGTCCCTGGCCTACGCAGCCTCCTGCTGACCCTGTTCGCAGGGCTGCTGCTGCTCTCCTTCACCACCCAGCACCACCTCATCCACCACAACCACACCATCCAGATCCACAAGAGGACGAACAGCAAGGAAGCGTTCCCCGTCGAAAAGCACAAAGACACCGTCAAATAATATCCCGAAGCGGCGACTTCTTCACCTTGAATCTGCTGGCGCGCCTTGCCACCTCATCGATGTGCTCACGCGCAAGACCCACCATCGAATCGACATCAGACACGATCGCCTTGAGCGTACGAGCATCCAACCCTCGGCTGGAGAATGCCTTCTCGGAAGCTATAAGCTCAACAAGACGATCAGGACCCCCCTCTCGCCTGATACGCTTGGCCTCAGCCACCGCATGCCTGCGGACGATATCATGCGCATCTTCCCTACCGACTCCCGCATCGACGGCGGCAGCGAGCATCAACGAAGACGCCAAGAACGCGGCGTCTCGATCAATCTGCACCCGAGCCACGCCAGAGTACACCTCCATGCGAGCGAGGACGAAAAGAACGGTGTCACACATCGCATCAGCCGCGTAGAACGCGCCAGGAACAATCACCCTTCGCACCACCGAGCAAGACACATCACCCTCATCCCACTGATCGCCCGATATCCTCGAGGCGCCGTCAGCATACATCTTGAGAAGGGAAGAGAAACCACACACCCGCTCGGCACTGCGCGTATTCATCTTATGCGGCATGGCGCTGGAGCCCACCTGATCAGTCGCGAACCCCTCAGACATGATGCCATCGCCCGCCATCAGCCTGACCCCCTTGGCGAAATCCTCGCACGCCGCGCCCATCAACGACAAGTGAGAGAGCATCGCGGCATCAAGAGACCGAGGATACACCTGACCAGGACTCGCCAAGACACGATCAAAACCAAAGGACTTCGCCAAAGCAGACTCCAGACGAGCGACCTTGGCCTTGGAGCCGAGCAACGCGAGCATGTCCGCCTGAGTACCCGTCGCACCCTTAATGCCTCTGAACGGCATGGACGCGATGAATGCATCAAAGGACTCCAGATGCAAGAGCAACTCCTCAGCCCACATCGCAAACCGACGCCCAAGCAGAGTCACCTGAGCCGGCTGACGATGCGTGCGAGCCATGACCATGACCGAACGATAGCGATCCGCCGCAGATACAAGCGCAGTGAGAACCGCGGAGAACTTCGAGATCACAAGGACCGCCGCGGACCGCATCAATATGAGATCGACATTATCCGTGACGTCCCTGCTCGTCAATGCCTTGTGAATATGCTGCTCAGCCTTGGCCTCCTCGACGAAGGCCTCGATCCTGGCCTTGAGGTCATGCTTGATCCGCATGTCTATCGCGTCGATGCGGGCGAGATCTATCCTTGTTACCGCCCGCTCGAACCTGCGAATCGCGGACACAGGAATTGACATGCCGAGTTTGCGCTGCTGCTGCATGACACGGACCCAGAACACGCGCTCCTGACGCACACGGTTTCGGTCAGAGAATATCTCATTCATCTGAGGCGACGCGTATCGCCTGGAGAGCACATCGAGATTGGCGTCATCCCTCGTCATGCCCGCCTCCGCGTATCGACGAAGCTATCACGGTCGGGACCGACACCGATACCGCACACCCTGGTCCCCACCTTGCGCTCGATGAACGCAATAAGGCTCTTGGCCTGAGCGGGAAGCTTGCCATAGGTCCTCACCTTGGAGATGTCCTCTTTGATGAAGGGAAGATACTCAACGATAGGGACGGTACGCCTGCACTCCTGCTGCGTCGTCGGAATATAATCAATCCGCTTGGCACCCAGACGATAGGCAGTCACCAGAGGGATATCTGGAAGGGACGTCTTTTGGAAATCAACCAGGCAATCGAACTTGTTGATATACAATTCGTCGACGCCGTTCTGGACGCAGTTCTGGCGAAGCATGACGAGATCCAGCATGCCGATCCTGCGCGGACGCTTCGTCGTCGCCCCGTACTCCCCGCCGATCATGCGCAGCGCGATACCAAGGCTGAACATGTCCTTAGACTTGAGCAGATCGTCCTGATCGTAGAGCTTATCCTCCACCTCCTTGACAAACTTGTAGCCCTCGTCCTGCTTGCAATACTCCTCAGAGCGGGCACCGCCGAACTCAGAGATGAAGGGGCCATTGCCCACGCGCGACATGATCGCTTTTGCGATGCCTACCGTCTTACGATGATACTTCATGGAAAGATCACCACCAGTGTATGCGGCCGCAGCTATGGTGCGAGACGACGTCACGTAGGGAGCCGTGCCCTTGATGACGTCCAACATCACGGCGTTCGCGCCCTCGAACAGGACATTCCTGCCGCCTTTGACAAGCTTGTCCAAGAACAACGGATCCTCGACCAGATACTTGCGGATCAACTTCGCGTGGCGATCAAAGCGACGCACGAAATCGGCGACGTCAACACCCTTGATACGATGCAGACGGACCACTTCCAAGGCGCTGCGCTCAACATCAAGACGCCTGCCCTTGGGGTCCCTCGCATAATCCCCCAGACGGATATTCATCAGGCGCTTGCCGACCTTGCGGATCGCCTGATCCGCGTACGCCGGCCCGATGCCGTTGCCCGTAGTACCAATGTCCTTGCCACCAATGCCATCGAGGAGCAGATGATGCGGCTACACCAGACTGCACTGCGCAGAGATACGAAGGCGCCCATCCAGACGGATACCCAGAGCCTCAATCTCACGGATCTCCTTGACCAGCTTGACCGGATTCACGACCGTCCCGCTACCTACGTAGAGAATAGCCTTCGGATGCGAGATGCCACAGGGCACGGTATGCGTCACGATGCTCAGATCACCCACATTGAGCGTGTGACCCGCGTTGGCGCCGCCATTGAACCTGGCGAACACGCCGATGCGATCCGACACCGCAAGGCGGTCAAGAATCTTGACCTTACCTTCATCGCCATACTGCAACCCGATGCCCACCATCGATGAACCTATCGTGCTAACCACCCCGACACGCTTGCTTTCGCCGCATATAAATAAGTTGCGATTCGACAGGGTGTGTAGAACATTCCGATTCAGTGCGGTTGCTGCCCTGCCCGCATTCTCTGTTGTCGTTGATGGCAGACATTCCCCGTAAGGGACAACCCCCTTGTCGGCGTGCTTCCGCCTTCGATGATGCTCGCCCGTAAGGGCAGCAACCTGAATGTTCTACACACCCGATTCGACCATGCCCCTCATGAGGCAGCCCCCTTGCTTTGCGACGAGCCGAACCTTCCCGACATGATGCTCTCATACTCTTACGTCTCCCCACCCAACAAACCCCCTCTCGCGAATCCCCCCACGGAGCCAGCCCAATCCTCTCACCGACGCAGAACATTAGGTCAGTCTTATATATTACCCCCCCGTGACGGGGGATGAATTAGTGTCTGGAGCGCAACAATCATTATTAAGCCAAGACACCATCTCCACCAGGTGAACCAAGACACCGAGAGCCACATCAAGTACCTCGAGAAGATAGGGTTGACGAGCAGCGAAAGCAAGGTCTACATCGCCCTGCTCGAACTTGGCGAATCCAGCACAGGCCCCATCATCAACCAAGCAGGCGTGGCAAGCAGCAAAATCTACGAGCTGCTCGACAAACTCATGAGCAAAGGACTGGTGACGACATTCAAGGAGTCCAACACGAAATACTTCAAGGCGGTCAGCCCCACACACCTCAAGGAATACCTACGCGAACGACAAGCCGCGCTGGACCAAGAATCCATCCACCTCAAAGCGATACTGCCCTCCCTCGAGCAACGCTTCGCGGAGCATCGCAAAGAGACTGAGGTCGAGATATTCAGAGGCTACAAAGGGGTCCAAGCCATGTTCAAAGAAATGAACGACACACTCAAGGCAGGGGATGAGTTCCTCGTCATCGGCGGCGGAGACGCGCCGACCACCAATCTGCGCACCAAACAATTCTTCGAGAAGATCCACAGAGAACGATCAAGAAAAGGGATACGCCTGCGGATCATCTTCAGCGAGGCACGACGGGCATCACTAGCAAGCCTCGCGCTGTTCCCCCACACCGCGCCGCGATACCTCCCCTACGGCACGCCGTCCACCATCAACATCTACGCAGACGTGACCATCCTGCTCACCATGAGCCCCGTGCCGGCGGCCATACGGATAAAGGACAAGAACATCACCGCATCCTACCGCACCTACTTCAACCACATGTGGAGACTGGCGAAACGATGAGACCATGACGACGACAGAAGACATCATCCGAATAGCCCAAAAACAACCCTGGCAGCGGTTGCGGGAGAAAGAGCTAGAGAACCTCCACCAGGAATTCCAGGCAGAAGTGGAAAGGATCAGCGACTTCATGAAGAACCTCGACGCCTCGAGGCTCATCGCCGTGCACCTCACCGACCACTTCCCCTGGGACGGCACGATGAAACCCGCCTCCAGCGGCCTGATGATACGATTCTCCGGCAAGAGATACCGAGACGGCATCATCAAAGACATGCAGGCCCCACTGCCACGATACACCATCCACTTCGCATTGAACCACTGCGTCACTTCGCACATGGGCGGCGACTGGAGCCAAAGAACATACGCCATCCTCATCCCATTGCCCGCGCTTCTTGCGCGAACCATCAATCTTTCCCCGGTCGACACATGGATCATCGGCAACTACACTCTGCCTCCCGGCAGCCACATCCTCATGCCCGACGAGACGCTGCACGGCCTCGAGACGGAAAGCCAGACCCTGCGGAACAAGAGGACCGCACTGTACGTGCGCAGATCAGGCCTTGCGACCCTGAGCACCTACAACAGACGAGAAGGCATCGCGACAGCCGTCCACCGCACACTGCGATCCCTTGGATACACCGTCATCAGCGGAGACAAGCACGATTGGCATATGCTGAGCGCATTGAACCATCTGCGGGAAATCGACGATCGCATCCAAGCGGTCGGACGAAGCAGAACCCCAAGGAATCAGATAGAGACACTCCACTATTTTCTCACACACCAAGCGACAGAGAAATATGAGGACGTCTTCAGGCGCATCATGGACGAATTCAAGGTCCTGCACGGAGGAGCATGCCATGCCGCGACCGCATTCGCAGACATCGAGACCGTCATGATCCCCATCCTCGGCGAAGCCAGGCGAGGAAAACGACTGACGATCGAGGACGCCGACCAGAGCCTGAACCGGCTGAGGGAACACCGCAAAAGACTGCTTTCGACCATCGAGCGCATCCAACAACTCAAAGGAGAGCACCCCGACACGATGGCGGCGCTCGCACAACTCGTCGCACTCGTCGACAAAGTCATCGCCTACTTCGAAGACCTCGTGAAGCTTCCACCGCATGAAGAGAACGACCGCGGACTGTGAGGGCTCACTCATACCTGAGCGCGTCGACCGGCTTGAGCTTGCTCGCCTGATACGCGGGGACCTCGCCCATCGCATAGATCTTCCAGACATCGACCAGGCTCAAGATGACCTTGCCCTTCAAGACCGCATTCATGGATATACCCCCAAGCCCATCATCATGATGATACCTGTCCGCTTATAAACAGGATGGACTGTACGTCCACAGCACGAAGAGAAAAAAAGAAAAGAAATCTACCGGCGACCTTTGCCCCCGCCGCATCCTTGCGTGAGACCCTCATCGCTGAGCTTCTTGGCAATGTCCGAAGCGGCCTGGAAGTCTCCATCCTGCCTTGCCTGATGCATCTGCACCATCAAAGCGAACTGCTCCTGCGTTGCGGTCTGCGCCAGCTTTCCATCGGCCGCGGCCACATAGGCATCGTAGTCGTTCGCATCAATAGCCTGCCTGACCGCATCCATCTGACCGGACGCACCCATACCATGGCCACCCATGCCTTTGCCGAAACCATCCTGTCTGCGCTGACCCATCGCCTGGAACTCGTCCTGAGTCATGGAGTCCAGACGTCCATTGACCGACTCCTTGACCAAAGTCTTCCACTTCGCGAAGTCACCCGCCTGCATGGCCGCGTCGATCTCTCCACTCTGCTCCGAGCCGATCCAACGCGGCCCGAATGCCGACGCGATGCCCGCAGCCAAGACGACGCCGATCACAGCAATCACCAACATACCTGAAGTCCTATTCATCCTACCACCTCGTATGACCTTGTGAGCCATCTTTAATGGACAAAGCCGAGCGATGTTGATAAAGACAACGAACGCCACATGTATACTTTCCGTCCACATCCCTTAAAAAGGCTTAAGAATGACCACTCCTTGCTCATACCATGCCACCCCCATTCCCCATCTACGGCACTGACCCGACGCGATTCACCGTCGAGCTCGTCTATACCGTACTGATAGCCACCATCTGCTTCGTCATCTACGCGCGCACAAGCAACCTGTACCAGCTGAGCAAGAACAAAGGGATCCAGTCTTTCCGCAACGCATTCGTCCTCTTCGGCATGGCTTTCCTCGTCAAATTCATAGCGGCCGTGTACATGATCTCAAGCGACACGCCATTTCGGCAACTGCGCGAAGTCTTCCACGTGCTCATCGCCGCGACGACATATCTGAGCACGATGGCGATCATGTACCTGACGCACAGCATGACATGGAAGAAAGTGCGCCACCCGCACTTCCTCATCGCCGCGAACATCGTGAGCATCATCCTCGCAGTCATGGCCCTGGTGCTGCGAGCGCCCAACATCATCGGCATCGCGCAACTCGTCCTGTTCATCGTCGCCGTGGCGGTCGGCTTCTCTGCGCAGCGCAAGCACAACGTCACGTCGCTGAAAGTATTGTACTTCCTATTGCTTCTGCTGTGGCTGTTCAACATGCTCCTGCTGGGACCGCAGCGATTCCCATTCGAGATCAAGGTCGCGCTCTACGCGCTGTCACTGATCGTATTCTCCATCATCTACCACAAGGTCTCAAAATGGGCAAGATAAGAAAACGCGACCGCCTGGAAGTCATGTACACGTTCCTGAAGATCATCCAAGACAACCAGAACTCTGTGCGGCCGACACCTCTTCTGCGCAAGACAAACCTGTCGAGCCAAAGCTTCACGGAATACCACAGAGAGCTGATCTCCAAGGGATTCATCAAGGAGATCCTGGACAAGAAAGGAAGGAAATGGATCACGCTGACCGACAAGGGATTCGAGTTCATCGAGAAATACAAGATGATCCTCGGGTTCATCGACGAATTCGAGCTGTGAGACGGGAAGGCGCAAAGCATGCCGCCGCCACTTCTGTGAGCGCAGCAGACGCGACCCAGAGAGCCGATAAGGGGGTCGTCCCCGCACCCTTTAGGAATGGTGCATCGAAACAGGAGGGACGTGCAGTCCCTCATCGTGGCCATCTTGTAGGAAGAGTGCCACGGTGTGGGCTTGCGGGCGTAGCCTGCAACCCACCTCGCCGCCAACTCGCGAAAGGGTTGACTGGGAATATCGGCAATCCTGAATCACACAGAGCGCGAACGTGGCGCGGCAAGCAAGCGATGCCGACACGTTCTACCTATCTGGGCGAACCGCAAAACTAATAAGGGGAGGCACCCCGCAACAGTCCATGGCCATCACGCCCATCCGAGACCTCGACGCGCAGAAGGCGGCCAGCATCTGCGGCCAACCATGGACCGCATCCTACAAGGAGACTGAGGAAGGCAAGCGATGCCTGCAGCGAATATCTGAAGGATTCTCATACGCGCAAGAGACGCTACTGTCGGACAAGAAGATGGTGGCGTATGAGCGGTATCGCGACGCGATGCACCAGGCCCTCAACGGCATCCTCTCCTTGCTCAAGACCATCAAGCACAACCGCAGCAAGAACGCGCTCGACGACCTGATGTTCAGCATGGGAGCCTGCATCGGCGTCGGATACTATGGTCTGGCATTCATGCACAACCATGCCGAGCGGATGTACGAGAAGAAAGACGACATCTACTCCAAGACCGTGCAGGTCGCCGCGGAAATAAGCCAAATCGCAGATCATCTGCGCATCCATGTCATCAGACAAGGCGACCAGCGGACCGCGCTGGACCTGAGCGCCGCGAAGATACTTCTTCTGGGAGTGCGGGAGCACACTAACTCACCCCACCACATGCTGGACCACTACATCGAACACATCAGACGCATCACGCCATGAGCAGGATGATGAGGCCAAGCACCAGGAAGATGACGCCGATGACTCTCGAGACCAGCCGCAACTGGCCGCTGAGACCGTCTTTCTCATCTCTTTTCGTCCTCCGATAGGCCGGATGCATGCGCAGCCTCAACTCCAAGACTCTTGCTCCGCCCTCAGGCCACAATAAGAAGAACGCACCGATGACGACCACGATCCAAGCCCAATCATGCATGGCGCTTATCTGGACACCCACACTTAAAAAATCTTCGGGACACTACCCAGGCACGATGCCTAAGGGAATCAGCACCGTGGTCCTCAACCAAGGCCACGACTGCACGTATGCATTATGAAGGATCGCCTCCTGCATGAGCTTTGGGACCAGCAGGACGAGAAGCACGACCGCCAGACTCTTGGGGGTGAAGACGAACGACGGGAAATACCTCTCTCTTGCGGCGCAGAAGAGGTAAAAGAAGCCTATCAGCGCAGGAAAGACCAAGAGAAGACCCTGCCTAGCAAACGGATCAGGAGCGATGAGGACGACACCGATGAGCCTCCAGCCGAATAGGACGAGCGAAGTCACCCAGACCATGCGCCCCCAGCGGAACGAGACAAGCACCATGATGGCCAAGGCGAAGCTGTCCAGGATCTTGTCCAGAAGGATGTAATTCACCAACTCGCCATGCCCGATAAGCTTGGTGAGCAAGACATCAATGGAATCCGCGACGAACGCCGCGACACCACCCCAAAGCGGGAAGCGAAACATGAGCAAAGGCACTAACAGACGGAATACAACAACCACCCACGCACCCCACTCCAAGCCAGCGAGCATAGATGGGCAATGTCTTCACACTATAAAAAATATCACACAAAAGCGGCTCATTTGCCGTCCAAACAACCAAAGCAAGACCCAAGAACCATCACGCCTGCGTGAACTTTGGTCTTGGCTTGAACGGCAGACAGTACAGCTCATCGACGAGACCGTCGCAGTCATCATCGACCTGGTTGCACTTCTCCGCAGCACCAGGATTGATCGCACCGCTCTGGTCGTCGCAGTCATTCCACGACGGATAGCCATCACCATCCCGATCATTGAGCGGCCTGTAATCTACACCGTCACCAGGACCTGGCACGATGTACGTCAGAGGATATCCTGGATTCGTGACGAAGTCTTCCCAGTAGTTGCCTATGTCGCCGAGATCCCACGCGTTGCCATTGCTGTCCTCATCCTCATAAGCGAGGTAAAAGGTCGTGCCTCGCACATCATTGCCCCATAAGATGTTGCCAACACTCGATGCCAGTTCGATGGCCATCGTATTATTCACGAACGTGTTGCCCGCAACGACACTCGCCCGCACACCACTGAGCAGGACCCCCTCGTAGGCGTTAGACATGAACACACTGTCAGCAATAGTGATGTTTGAGCTGTTCCTGAAGTACGCGCCGTACGAATTACCCGACGAGTGGACTCCTCTGATGACCGCATCATCCAGATAGAGCGCGTACAGACCGCTCGTGCCAGGCCCGATCGACATGTTCTCAATCACAGAACCGTCCGCATCGCACAGGACGACCTGCGAGAATGCTCCGCCCGACATGAATACT
Organism: Nanobdellota archaeon; assembly: GCA_043812855.1. Classification (GTDB taxonomy): domain Archaea; phylum Nanobdellota; class Nanobdellia; order Woesearchaeales; family JAHJEM01; genus JBDRLR01. The sequence goes on from JBDRLR010000179.1 coordinate 12,294, forward strand.
GCCTGCTCCGCATAGAGCAATGGAAGACCACCAGGACCAATGTTGGCAATGAACGTGTTGCCACACTTCGAGACGCGTATCGGCGAGCCAGTCGTCACCGTATTGCCTGCGAAGGTGTTGTTGAACCCATTCGCCACCTGGATGCCGATCGAACTGCCGACGATGAGATTGGACGAGACGATGTTCCTTAAGGCGTCCCCGCCCCCCCAGTCATTGTGATACATCAGGAGGCCGTTGCCCGTATGGAGCATGGTATTTCCCTCGATGATGTTGTCATGGCTCGTCATGAGCTTGACGCCCACCTGAGCATTCGAGAATGTGTTGTTCCTGACGACGTTATGATCCGTGATGACAGGTGAGCTCTCCAACGTCAGTCCCGCGTACTTCGAATCCGCGACGATGTTACGCTCGATGATGTTGTAGCCCGAGCCCGAATAGAAATGGATCCCGTACGTGCTCTTTCTCGCTCTATTGTCCGTGACATTGTTCTCCCCGCTCGATCCGAAGCCGTAGATGGGAGTGTGCGTGTTGGTGAACGTGTTTGCGCTGATGTCATTCTCGCCGCTCGAAAAGGCGAGCTCGATGCCGCAGTAGGAGAGGTTGCCGATCGTATTATCATGGATGCGGACACCCCGATAGAAGCGCTGTTTGATGCCTGTGACCACACTGCTTATGATGTTCCCCTCTATGAGACCGCCCGCATATGCGGGTCCGTCCTGCAGATAGATCCCATTCTCGAAGTCGGTGATCACACAATCCCTCACCGTGATGCCCGATGCCCCCTGCACCCAAACACCCGCGGAACCCGAAGCATCAACGCCATCGATACGATGGCCCTGACAATCCAAGGTGACGCCGCTGGCGCCTATGTAGATGCCTGTAGCCGGGCAACCCATGATGTCGTCGGTCAGGAACGTGTCGTTTGTTATGCTCGAGCCGCACGACAGGGCCAGCGCAGAAGGCACAAGAAGCAGCGCTGCGACCAGGACCAGGACATGACGCATGGGCTGAGGAAAGGCAGCCCAGAATATAAACTCTTCCATCAAAGCAGGGTCCGCAACGGACACCCATCATATCAGGGGGTCGCAAGAGGAGAGAACAGCACGAGATCAAGATAGTGGAGATTCTGCCATCTGCGGCAGCTTATAACCCACC
>JBDRLR010000180.1:0-4111 GCA_043812855.1 Nanobdellota archaeon
TGTGTTGGTCAAAGAGATAAAGGTCAATAAAGTTGAGCTGGATGAGTTGTGGAGTTTTGTGCGAAAAAATAGACTGCAACCCACCTCGCCGTCAACTGCCGAAACGGTTGGTCGGGGGATGTCGCCAACCGATGAGATGAGACGAGGCGAGCGGGGCAGCAACCGCTGACTATTGCTTTCTACTTGTTCTCCTTGCGCATGATCATGGCCTTGACCAGGCGGACCTTGTCCTTGGTGATGACTCGCATGGCGTACAGCGCTGCGACATAGACTGTCATCGCCGCAAGGAACGTCAGCCCTCCGTTGACCAGGTACGTCCAGGCCGTCGATGGGAGTCGGACCAGCTCCACGTTGCGGAGCCCAAGGGTGATGAGGGTGAAGACTGCGGCGCCCAGGCCAGCTTGCAGGATGCTCGTCATTGATAGCTTGATCTTCATGGCGCCGCGTACGTCCAGCCAGTAGACGGTCAGGAATGTCGCTTGGGTGAGTGTGGCCATGATGATGGCTCCCTTCGCCCCGAGCCAGGGGACATTGATGAGTGTGATCTTGCCGATCAGGTCGATGATTCCCACGATGATGGTCGTCATCGTGATCTTCTTGATCTTTCCTTGCGCCACGACGAGCTGGGTCATAAACATGGTCGAGATCTTGATGATCTCGTAGAGGCAGAATATCTGGAGCAGCGCCACGCTGGAGGTGAATTTGGGTCCGACGATGAAGTAGATGATGTGCGGCGCCAGGATGAAGAAGAAGATGCTGATGGGCAGGATGATGAATGGCAGGTTGGAGAAGATGAATTGCACGATGCTGCGCAGCTGTTTCATGTCCTTCTCGTGCCATAATCGGTTGAAGATGGGTGGGGTGATGATTGCAAGCGGCGCGACGAAGAGGATGATGATCTCCGCCACGGAGTACGCGGTCGTGTAGTAGCCGACTTGTTCTGCTCCCAGGAAGAATTGCACCAAGAACGTATCGGTGTAGAGGAAGAGGATGCCTGAAATCGATGCGAGGACGGCGACGCTTCCGAAGGTGAAGTATTCTTTGAGCAGGTCTCGGCCGGTGTACAGTTTGGCGGCGAAGATATGTCTGTACCTCCGCGCCAGGTAGATGCTGGAGACCATGGTGATGAGGATCATGCTGCAAAGGTATGCGAGGACGGGGACTTGGTAGTCCTGCGTCACTGCGAACAATGCCAGTGACATGACGAGGATGACTATCTTGACGCACAGATCGAAGATCTTCGCCACCTTCTGTTCCTGGAAGATGTTGAGGAAGTTCATGTTCGCCCCGTGCACCGTCTCGATGATCCAGTACAGAAGGAAGATGTTGAAGAGGAACGAGATGTGTCCTTCGTTCTTGAAGACGGTCGTCAGGATTGTCCCTTTCAGGCTGAGCAGGATGAGTGCTATGAGGATCGCGGCGCTCAGCTGGAAGGCGATGTTGATCCAGTACATCGTCTTGATTTTCGAGTATTCTTTGCGCACCAGGTACTTGTTGACATGGTACAGCGATGATGCGGCCAGGCCCCAGTCGCGCACGAGTGCGCACATGCCGAAGATGGCAAAGAGTCCGAAGAACAGGCCGTAGTCGACGATGTTGACTTGTCGCGCGTAGATCGCTTTGATGACGAAGCTGACGGGCAGGATCAGATAGGAGAGTGCGTAGACCCAGATGATGCGTCGTAGGATGGTGCCGTAGTCGGTCATCTCGTCTTCACCACGATGGCGTGGCCGTTGAGGTTGTAGATGACGATGCGGTCGCTTCGCGTCCGCTCTTCTTCGACGAAGGCGGTGACGCCTTGGGCGGTCTGGAAGCCGTAGTCGTCGTAGATGATCATGCCTCCGATGCACAGGCGTGGCCACAGCCATCGCACGATGTCCTTGCTTCCTTGGTAGACGTCTACGTCGATGTGGCACAATCGGATGGTCTTCTCCTTCACGAGATGTCCGGTTTCGTCGGGGAAAGTGCCTTCAAGAACGCGCGCGTTGCCAAGGCCGTTCTTCTTCATCAGCGCGCGTACGATGGTGGCGGACGTGTCGAAGTGTTCTCCGCCTTTGTAGTAGGTGTCTTTCTTGCCTGCTTTCACGACGCCTTTGAAAGTGTCGCAGACGTACACAGCCTCCTTGATGCCGCTCAGTTGCGCGCGTCGCGCCATGACTGCTCCGCTTCCGCCTCTCCATGCGCCGACTTCGATGATGGCCCCGGAGAGTTTTCTGCTCTCATCGACAAGCTGCCACAGTTCGTACAGGCGCAGCACGTCGACCATGGTGTGGTCCTTGACCTTCTCGCGGATGGAGAGGAATTCCTTGTCTGCAAGCCACGGTGAGTACGTGGCGGGTGTCGTGATGGGGGAGAATGCCTTGCCCTTGGGCACAGATGGTCCCTTGGTCGTGCGTTTGCGTTTGATCTGGACGTCGTATCCTGCGGTGGCGGCAAGGCCGCGCAGTTTCAGGTAGATCCGTCCGGGTATGCTGATGCCCACCCTGCTGGAGCCGCCCATCTGCTATTTAAAGATTGCTGCGCTGGCGGTGGATAACGTTAAGAACAGGGGCTTGTTCTTCCCATCATGCCTGGCTATGAAGACTACATCCACATCAAGGAGATCTCGCCGAAGCTCGAGGAGGCTGTTTTGGCCCTCAAGGCGAAGCTTTCCAAGAGTCACCCTGATTGGACTCCGTCGATTGAGATCCATCGGGACCTGTGGCCTGAGGGCAACACGATCAGGGTGCATTTTGGCCATCTGAGTGTCCATGAGTTGGCTGAGGTCGATCATAAGCTAGAGGCGATTCTCAAGAAGCATAAGCAGACATTTGAGGTCCATCCCATAGGGTACAGTTCTAAGGATGAGTGAGTGCTGCCGTGCGTAGGGGTGTCCTTGGGGGGGTTGCTGTCCTGCTCGCATCCTAAGTTTTGTGAATTGGCGACATCCCCCGACGGGGCCAACCCCCTTGTCGCCTGGAAGAATTGACTCCTAATGCTCGCCCTTAAGGACAGCAACCTCTTATTCAGTATACTTTTTCCCAGACTGATTCCCTTTCGTCGTCGAGAGACTTAACTCTCTTTCACAAAGTTTATATACTACATATGCTTTGCTTTAAAAGTTTAGGGGTGTTCTCTCACTTTGAGGAATAGCGTAGCAGGCAAAGAAAGATAATTCCTTAGTGGTATAGGGAACTGGTGAACAATGAAACAGCACATCAAAGCGTGTCCGGAATGTAACAATGAGCGTCTTCGCCATGATGGCGACCGTGGTGAGATCATCTGTCCCAACTGCGGGCTCGTACTAGATGACAAGATCTTCGACTTCGGTCAGGACTGGCGTGATTTCGATAATGATGCGGGCAATCGCCGCCGTGCCGGCGCTCCTCTGACGTATACGCAGGCCGATAAGGGTCTTGGGACTGAAGTGGGTGCGTCGTACGATCTGCACAAGCTCAAGGACAAGAACAAGTATTATCGTCTTCGCCTCTGGCAGCGTCGCGTCGCGACGGCTATTGAGCGCAATCTCCAGATCGCCCTCGGCGAGTTGGGTCAGCTCATCAGCCATCTGAAGCTCAGCAAGAGTGTCGAGGAGGAGGCGGCTCGTATCTACACCATCAGCGTGCAGCGTGGTTTCCTTCGTGGACGCAAGATCGAGGTCATCGTTCCTGCGGTGCTCTACATCGCGTGCCGCAATTATGAGATTCCAAAGACGCTTGAGGAGATCGCGGCGGCGTCAGGTGTCAGCCGAAAGGAGATCTACAAGACGATCAAGGCAATCGTGCGTGAGCTCAATCTCAAGTTGAAGCCCTCGGATCCTGCCCTCTTCGTCAACAAGTATGTTTCTCGTCTCAACATCAGTCCGGAGACGCAGCTCAAGGCGATCGATCTCATCGAGATCGCCAAGAAGAAGCAGATACTCTCGGGCAAGAGCCCCAGCGGTATCGTCGCGGGCGCTCTGTATGCTGCTGCGCAGCTGATGAACGAGAAGATCCCTCAGGAGACCATCGCGAATGCCGTCGGCGTCACGGGTGTGACGGTGCGCAATCGCTATAAGGAGTTCCTCGAGGAGCTTGACTTGCCGATTCAGAGCGCGTAGGCATATTCTCTTTGTTTCTTTTCTCTCAATAGT
>JBDRLR010000181.1:0-2025 GCA_043812855.1 Nanobdellota archaeon
TCCCTTGACTTCTATGAAGTCAGGATCACCCCTCTTGATGAGGTCGGCATATCCTTTCGGATCGACCATGTTGACATCCTTGATCATCGTCAGCCTGATGGCCGTGCGCTGCCGCTTCTCCTTGAGGGCGTCAAGACTCTCGAGCAGACGCTCCCAGAAATCAGCGAAGAGAGGGACGTCTATCTCCTTGAGAAGATCCTTGCGGGGGGCGTCAAGAGAGATGTAGAGCTGCGTGACCGGCTTGAGGTCACGGATGTGCTGAGGATACTGGGCGTTGGTGACCATGAAGGTGGAGATGCCCTGCTCGTTGAACAAGCCTATGAGCTCATTGATCCTCGGATAGATGATCGGCTCGCCGGTAAGCGAGAGCGCGACATGCTTGACCTCATCCGAAGCTTTGTAGAGGGATGCCTTGGCCGCAGGATTCCCTTTGAAACCTATGAGAAGATCATGGTGAGCCGTCAGGCTCCGCTCGAGAATCACCGTCGGATCATCCACACCCCACTTCCACTTCTTCGCGACGGGCGCCTTGTATCCACGCCAACAGAAGGTGCAGCGGTTCGCGCAGCTCATGCTCGTCGTCATCTGCATACACTGATGGGACATGATACCATAGAACTTGAGCTTATAGCAGCCGCCCTTTCCACGGATGAGATTCTTCGTCCAGCCGCAGACCTTGACGGCACTATGCTCGCCGACGATACGGTACTGCTGGCGCTCGAGCTCCTCTCTTGCGGACTTTGACAGCATACCGCTGGGCGTGCTGAGACGTTTAAAAAGGTTTCAATTCACAGGGGTGTGTAGAAAATCTCTTTCAAGCGTTGTTCCGCACTGCTCGCATTGTCATTGAACTGGATAGGCGACATGTCCCCGACGGGGCCCACCCCCTTGTCACCTCTCTTCGCACCAGGCTTACGCTCGCCCTTAAGTGCGGAACAGAGATTTTCTATACACCCAATTCACGAAGAAATCTTCACGCCAGAGGATCGGGAAGATACCTCTTGCCAAGCGCGACGCGTAGAGAATCATAGAATGACTGCAACGGAGAGACGACATCAAGATCATCCAGGCCCCCACTCCTGCATGCGACCAGTAGGCCACTGCCATGAAATCTGCCGCCATTCGAGAAGAAATGCACATAACTATCCTCACGCACATCATCACGCAGGTGACGCGCCATCAAGACTGTCTCGGGCGTATCATGCGGCATCGACCCTCGCATCTGCGCGCGATGAAAAATCCCATCATACATCGCGTTATAGTCAACAGTGGCCAAGACCGCCCCGGGACGCATTCCAATGTACGTCTCCTGCGCGAGGTCGCAGATACCCCGAACAGAGAGGAGACCACGAATACTCGCTTCCTCGATGTCGCGTGGAACCAGCCCGACCTCAACCTGGCTCTTCGTCATCCCCCCTCGCTTCTCCACGCTCTTCGTGATGAACCCAGGAACCTTATCAGGCCTATCAGACCATGTATGACCTATGCGGAACCCCTGCGCGACCACATATCCATCATCTACACGTCGATACGCCGTGCGGCAGAACGCGCCAAAGAACAACTCAGGATACGCAGCATCCAAACGAGCGCTGCCCATATCGAACTCGTACACTCCATCACTGCTGCCGCTTCCATGCCATTCGATCGTGGCATCGACACTCGCCATCTGGAGCATCGCGAGCCTGCCTGCCTCAATCATAGGACCATTATCCACCATGACAAACGGGTTGTCACACGGCTTATATACCTATCGCGCCGACGAAACGCCGCATCACACCCGCATCCTGAACCTGCAATACGCTCGCCGCTGTCCTGCTCGCACCACATCAACTTGTATAAGGCGGACATGTCCCCGGATGGGGCTTCCCCCTTGTCCGCGCTCTTCTTCCATATATTGTGCTCGCCCTTAAGGACAGCGACGCATAATGAAAGCGACGAAAAGCGGACAGCGATGAGAATGTCAGACCCTCATCCTGAACTTGCAATACTCCTCGCATGTATACGGCTGTCGCAGAAGATAGCACT
>JBDRLR010000182.1:0-2861 GCA_043812855.1 Nanobdellota archaeon
GACCGAACCATTTAAATAAGCCCAGAATCTCGCAGTACCATGCAGACGATGGACGAGATGATAGAGAAGATGCGCTCCGTCCTCGAAAACAGCACGAGGCCTCTCTTCCTATTCGATGACGACCCTGACGGGCTGGTATCCTTTCTTCTGCTCTACCGCTTCGCGGGCGAAGGCAAAGGAGTCGTCCTCAAGATATTCCCTGAACTTGACGAGCGACTCCTGGGGAAAGTGGAGGAGTACGGGCCTGATGTGGTATTCATCCTCGACAAGCCCATGGTCAGCCAGGACTTTCTCGACAAGGTACACGTGCCCATCTACTGGATCGACCACCACCAATTGCAGGACCGCAAGAAAGTCCACTACTTCAACCCCAAACTCTGGGATCCCATCGACAACCGCCCGACGAGCTACTGGGCCTACCGCATCGTGAGGCAGGATCTGTGGCTCGGAATGGTCGGCATGGTGAGCGACTGGTTCGTCCCCGAATTCGCCGACGAATTCAGCGCGGCGTATCCTGACCTGCTTTCCGTGGACGTGCGGACACCCGACGCTGCGCTGTTCACGACGCCGATCGGCAAACTGGCGCGCATCTTCAGCTTCAACCTCAAAGGGACGACCAGCGAAGTCAACAAGTCGGTGCGCGTGCTGACGAGGATCGAGGATCCTAAAGAGATCCTGGACCACGTGACCGCGCGCGGAAAATTCATCTACAAGAAATTCGAAGTCCTCGACAAGGCGTACCGACGCATCCTCGCATCGGTGAAGGTGACACGCGACCCCATCATCTACTTCGAATACGCCGACGACAGTCGATCATTCACCTCCAACATGAGCAACGAACTGCTCTTCCTTCATCCCAAGAAGATCATCATCATCGCGCGGCGAAAGGACGAGGAATTGCGGATGTCGCTGCGCAGCGGAACGGTCCCGATACTGCCTGTGCTCAACAAGGCGCTCGAAGGCCTTGAAGGATATGGCGGTGGCCACGAGATGGCATGCGGAGCCAACGTGAAGGCGCGCGACCGCGAAGAGTTCCTCTCGCGGATCAAGGCGGGTATCAAGACGGGGAAGGCCGGAGATAAGAACGGCTAAAATTTCTATATGGAAATTATTATATCATCACTACTGTGCAGTGCTCAATTCTGAAAGGCTTAAAAAGGAGGGCTTGTTTTCGCATCCATTGTTGCCCACAAGAGCATGGGGGGTATTGTTCTTGTCACCTCACACCCACCCATCAAACAAAACGTATCCCCCATGCGTGTGGCATTCTTCTCAAGTTACCGCCGCGCAACTCATGCCGAATCGCTTCATTGAAAGCAGACATATCCCCGACTGGGACAACCCCCTTGTCTGCTCGACCAGAACTTTGAATGCATTCGCCCTTAAGCGCGGCGAAGCTGCAAGAACTATTTGCGGAACTACTTGAACTTGACCTGACCGCCCTTCTGCATGCGCTGCATCATCTTCTCCATGTTCTTCTCATTGCCCTTGAGCATCTTGAGCATCTTCTTGGACTGCTTGTACTGCTTGAGAAGGCTGCGCAGCTCAGTCATCTCAAGACCAGAACCCTTGGCGATACGCTCCACACGCGAGCCGGTGATCAGATCAGGATCCTCAAGCTCTTCTTTGGTCATGCTGTTCATGAGGTGCTTCCACTTCTCAAGCTTGACCTCCTGGCCTGCCAAGGCTTCCTTTGGGATCTGCAACCCACCCATGCCTGGAACGAGATTCATGACCTTTGAGAGCGGACCCATCTTGCGCATCATCTGCATCTGCTCATACAAGTCGATGAGATTGAACTCGCCCTTGAGCAGACGCTTGCCCAGATCCTCGGCGTCCTCGGCAGAGATAGCCGACTGCGCCTTCTCGAGGAGCGCTTCAAGATCGCCCATGCCAAGCAGACGTCCGACGAAACCCTCAGGCTTGAACTCCTCGAACTCATCGATCTTCTCACCGACACCGATGAACTTGACATTGGCTCCCGTGACTGAACACGCGATCAAGGCACCGCCACCTTTGGCCGTACCGTCCAGTCTTGTGATGACGACACCCGTCACCTTGCACGTGTCGTGGAACTCCTGCGCCTGACGCTGCGCGCTCTGCCCGATATCGGACGCCATGACGAGCAATGTCTCATCCGGCTTGACCGCCTTGTTGACGTCCGCGAGCTCCTTTATGAGGTCCGCGCTGAGCGCGTCCCTGCCTGCCGTGTCCACGATGATGACATCGAACTTTCGGAGCTCGTCATAGAACTTCTTGAAGATCGCCACCGGGTCCTTGCTCTTCTTGTCGCCGAAGACCGGAACCGTGATCCTCTTGCCGAGCTGCTCAAGCTGCTCGAGCGCCGCAGGCCGCCACGTATCCGTCGAGATCAAGGCCACCTTCATGGAACGGTTCTGATAGAAATGGGCGAGCTTCGCCGCGGTCGTCGTCTTGCCATTGCCGAACAAGCCGACCAGCATGATGGTGAACGGCTTCTTCGAGATCTGGATCTTTGCGCCCGGACCGCCCAGGAACTCCACGAGCTCATCATAGACGACCTTGACAAGATACTCCTTCTTCGACATGCCCTTTGGCGGCTCATCCTTGAGGAGCTTCTTCTTGATCCTGCTCGTGAGGTCGAAGACCAAGGAGACATTGACGTCAGCCTGCAAGAGGGCGCGCTGGATATCCTTGACGAGCTCATTGACGAGCTTCTCATCCACGAACAAGGCCTTGGTCACCTTCTGCAAGGTAGCCTTGAGCGAATCCGAAAGCTTATCGAGGACCATACGATGCTAGAACTGAGGATGGTTTATAAATATTGCCGGGACGGATGGTCAATCACTACAACCGTTCCCTCCCTTACGGGCGAGCACCCA
>JBDRLR010000183.1:0-2794 GCA_043812855.1 Nanobdellota archaeon
GTTCACCCGTGACGAGTTCCAGAGTCTTCCTGAGGCCCAGCGTCCGGCGACGATCCATCGTCTGGGCAACCAGCAGGTCTGGACGGGTGTCGTCATCATCATGGTCACCCTGATGGCATTCATCATCTATCTGCGCAAGACTGAGTGAGTCAATGCTCCTGCCCTTGCGGGCGAACGCGTTTTGGAGATTGAGTATGCTGACAAGGGGGACGCCCCAGTCGGGGATATGTCAGCCATGAACGCAGCGAGAGAGCGGACGCAGGGCAGGAGCAGCCCTTGGAAGTCCGTTGTTCTCTTCCCTTCTTTTCCATAAACTATTTAAATCGTCCGTCAACGAATCAGGTATGCCTGACGAAGAGCCTGACGTGATCACGGGCGAGATGTGCCCGTTCTGTAATAACCCTACGTTGAGTTTGATGGAGATGAGAAAGGAGGTTCCTTTCTTTGGCAATTGTCTGGTCTTCTCCATGGATTGCTCCTCGTGCAAGTATCACAAGGCGGATGTCGAGGCCGAGGAGACCAAGCCGCCCACTAAGTACACCATCGAAGTGAACTGTGAGGATGACATGAAGATCCGCGTCGTCAAGTCCTCGGATGCCACGGTCAAGGTGTCGAACATCGGCAGTATCGAGCCTGGTCAGGCGTCCAATGGCTACATCACCAACATCGAGGGCGTCCTTAGTCGCATCAAGCGTCAGGTCGAGTTTCTCAGGGATGAGTCTGATGATGAATCTGATCGCAAGAAGGCCAAGAACATGGTCAAGAAGCTTACAAGAGTGATGTGGGGTCAGGAGTCGGTGAAGTTGACCCTTGAGGATCCCAGTGGCAACAGCGCGATCATCTCTGATAAGGCGGTCAAGTCGCCTCTCAAGTTCAAGGCGAAATCATAGACGTCGTACGGCCGCTTCGGCCAACCTGCTTCTCTCGACCTGTCGCAGGTACACGGTGGCGCTCAGTTCGTCTTCGCGCATGTTCTGGCTCGCGTACACGAGTCCGCAGCTTCCGGTGGTCAGTCCCGGTGCGTAGATCTGGTCGGGGTCGGGGTCGCCGACGATGAATATCTTGCTGTCGTCTCCTGGCCGTGTGATGAGCGTCTTGATCTCTTGCCGGTACGTGTTCTGCGCTTCGTCCACGACCAGGATGGTCCGTCCCAGCGATCGTCCTTGCGCGTGTTGTATGCTGAAGAACCCCATCATGGCGTCTTGCTGCTGGCTCCACGTGTCTTGTTGCTTGCCGTGGGGGGAGTCCTTGTCGTTGTCACCGAGGAAATACTGGCGAAGTTTCGTCAGCGGGCGTCCGTAGCTTTCAAGGACGAGTTCGAGATTGTCGAAGAATGGCTGCATCCACGGGTTCAGTTTCTCGCTGAGGCTTCCCGGCATGAACCCGAGTTCGCGTCCCGGCATTCCTTGGATGGGTGGTCGCGTCATCAGGAGGCGGCTGTATCCGTGGTCTTCTCCTTGGATGGCGCCAAGCTGCAGGTATGCCGCTTCGATGGCGAGCAGTGTCTTTCCCGTTCCTGCAGGGCCGATGCCGAAGACGACTTTGATGTCGTCGTCGCAGAGGGCGTCCATGAACATGCTTTGCTGGAGGTTGCGGGGTGTGATCCGTCGTCGCTGATGTGCGACGCCGTGTAGCAGTTGTTCTCTCTCTTGCAGGATGGGTCGGAACACTTCTCCTTCTTTGCGGCCGTGGCCGTCGCGGACGACCTTGTATTTGACGATGCGGCTTAATGGGTGGCCTTTGCGTTTTTCGGTCTCGACTCCTCGAAGGAGGAAGTATTCGTTTGGCATGGGGTTCTCGAGGGGGATCTCGCCTGCTTCGATGTCATTGCCCATGGCAAGAGAGTTCATGACGACTTCGTCGATGCCTTCCGCCGTCCGGTATCCTGGCCAGATGTCGTCGACGCTTCCGACCGTCTCGATCTTGTCGTAGGGGTTTGCGGTCACGTCGAACGCGCGTGCGATGTTGCGCATGTTCGTGTCTTGGGTGACGAGTTCGACGTTGGCGCCGCTGCGCAGGTACGCCAGGGCGTATCGGATGATTTCCTCGTCTGACTTGTTGACGAGGCTGGGTCCATTCGGGATTGGGTCGACGTCGACAGGGGCCATGATGGCGTAGCGTTCGGCGACGACCAGGCCAGTGTGGAGTCTGCCGTCGTTGGTCTGGCTGAGCCGGTCGAGAAGGTTCGCGAAGGCGCGTGCGTTCTTTCCGAGGGTGGAATCCATCTTCTCTTTCTTATGGTCCATCTCCATCAGCACTGCGGGCGGCACGATGAGGACGTTGAACTTGTCCTCATCAGGAGGTTGGAATCCTAGAAGAGCGGTCGGCGCGTTCAGGTACACGTTGGTATCCACGACTTTGTATTCGACCTTGCCTTTGAATCCTTTCAAGAACCAATGATCTAATTCCATGTCGTCACTTCAATTCCGCTTCCAATGCTCTTGCGATGTGGTTGTATTCGTGTACTTGGTGGTCGTCTCGGATGTGTCTGGTCTGCCATTCTTGTCCGTACTGTTTGCTTCCTGCGATGACTGCGTTGCCGACAGTGGTGTAGAATGCGTCGCCGTGGAGGCGGCGGTGGAGTACGATGATGAGGTCTTCGATGGAGGGGTTGTCGTCGAGCGCGGGCGCCACGATGTGGTCGCGCTCATATGCGTTCAGCATGCGTTCGAGGTAGTGCTCTTCAGGCAGTTCCTTCTTGCCTCGTTCCATGCGGTGTTCGATGCCTTCGAAGTGGTAGCGTTGCTGCTGTACGAATCCTCGTTTGGTGCGGTTGACGCGCTGTCGCCGTGCC
>JBDRLR010000184.1:0-2671 GCA_043812855.1 Nanobdellota archaeon
GGCAGACACGACAACGACCGCTTTCCTGCGCGAATGGTACGGACAAAAAACCATCAGAATCACGACAGAACACATCGAAACCGCCACGGGAACCTGCCTTCGGATTCCCGCCGCACACCACATCGCACTCCACCAAAGACAACATCTCTACAACGCGCAGGCGCACGAAGTCGGACCCTATATGCACGCGGTCGTGAGCACCTCACGTGCACCTATACGGCACTACCAGACCGGACCCAAGAAAGGAAGCCTAATTCCTCCGATGGCCGCCCCGAACGGACGAGTTTATAAATAAATCGATACATTTATATACTTAGAAATTCATTACTTGATGATGGTGAACTTCTTCAGGTGGGTTGTCGTAACTCTTCTGGTCTTCAGCCAGGCAGTCATCGCCATCCCCGACAGTCATGTGCCAAGCGATCTGATCGCCACCAGCACACCCGCAGACTATCTGCCAGGCACCATCATCATATCTACTTCGAGCCAAGCAGACCTGGCAAACATCCAGAAAGACTACCCCTTCCTCAAGCAGAAGACACCAGGGAACAGCAAAACCACGCTGATGCAGACACCAGACAACACAGACATCAAGAAACTCTCAGCTAGACTCAACGGAAGGCCAGGCGTCCACGCCGAGCCAGACTACCTGGCCACCATCCACACCGACCCACTCTTCCCCGACCAATGGGCGCTGCAGAACGTCGGCCAAGACGGCGGGACCCCTGGCGATGACATCGACACCCAGAAAGCATGGACACTCAACTCAGGACGCGGCATCGTGGTCGCCGTCATCGACACCGGAATCGACTACACCCACCCTGAATTCGCCGGACAACTCTGGGTGAACCCAGGCGAAGACCTCAACGGAAACGGCATCGCAGACATGTATCCCGCAAGCCAAGGAGGCGACCTCGACGGCATAGACAAGGACCACAACTGCGCAACAATCCCTCTCCTCAACAACAGCAAATACTGCGTCGACGACCTCATCGGATACGACTTCGTAAGCAACACCATAGGCTGCGTCGACACCGATTGCTCCGTGCCAGACGGCGACGTCCTTGACGGCATGGGCCACGGAACCATGGCCTCAGGCATCATCGGCGCACGACACAACGGTGAAGGAATACAAGGAGTCTGCCCCAACTGCAAGATCATGCCCATCCGGGCGTGCTTCAAGACAAGCAATCAATACACTGACAGCGCAGTATGCGGAACATTCAGCCTGGCACAAAGCATCTACTACGCGACCGACATGGGCGCCGACGTCATCAGCATGAGCCTCGGACTGACGAGCGACAGCACTACACTGCGGGGCGCCATCGCTTACGCCGAATCGCGTGGTGTGGTCGTGGTTGCCAGCGCAGGCAACAGTAACGTCCAAACACCCAACTATCCCTCAGCATACTCCACCGTGCTTGCCGTCGCTTCGACGGATAACCGCGACATGAAGGCGGCATCGTCGAACTTCGGAACGTGGATCGACGTCTCGGCGCCAGGAGTCCACATCCTCACGACGACGCTTGACACGCTTGGCGGATACGCCTACTTCGGAGGCACATCAGCGGCGGCGCCGCACGTCGCAGGGACTGCCGCTCTCGTCCTTTCACGAAACCAAGGACTGACACCCCTGCAAGTGAGGACCATCATCAAAGGAAGCACAGAGAATATCAACGCGCTCAACCCATCCTACGCCGGACTGCTGGGAACCGGCCGCCTGAACGCACACAAGGCGCTCTGCCTGGTCTCCAGTTGCACATCCCAGATGTCTCTTGGAAAGACACGCGACAAGGTCATGCTGGCCTAACCAGCTACTTCTTAGGCCTATTCTTTGAGCAGGCACTCTTGTCAAAGAGGCACGACGCAGAACATGAAAGATTCCCCGACTTGAGCGGAGGGAAGCTGACGCAGGTCTTACCCTTCAGATCAAGACCATCACACTCCTCAGACTGCTGATTCACCACGCCATCGCCGCAATACGATGGATCCTCGATGGGAACACACTGAGACGTGTCGAACACACAGCCATCCGCGCAGGACAAGTCGCCGCCGCTAAACTGACCCACATCCACGCAACGGAGACGATCCAGATCAGAACCATCGCACAACTCACCCACATCCCTATGATCGTCACCACAGCGAGGACTATACACAGGGCACTCAAGCGAACAATCAGAAGTGAGCGGAGGAAAGACATAGACACCGCTGCTGTAACGAGCAATACAATCCTTGTCACCTGCAGTCACCACCCTATCTCCGTCGACATCAGCCATAGGATTGTCCGCCAAATAGTAGCCGCCGAACAAAGTGAGATCATTGAGGTCCATCCTCAAGTCATCATTATAATCCATCAAGTAGGAAACTTCACTGCAATCAGGATTGATGACACTCCCCGACGTCACGGTCAAGACGCCATCCCCAAGCAGAGACTCCATCCTTCCCGTCGGAGTGTTCTGGAACATGAACGAACCCGCGAATCCGAAATCCTGGCTCGACACGACGGTCGGCGCAATCAACAGATAGGAGACCGATGAAGACGATACGCCGCTCCTGTCGGCGGCAAACCACTTGAGGTGACCCGCAGCATCAATGGTGCCAGACCCAGTGTCCACAACCTCGAAGCCAGGAGGAATAATCTCGTCGATGGCAAAATAATGATCACCGGGAA
>JBDRLR010000185.1:0-17583 GCA_043812855.1 Nanobdellota archaeon
ATCATCATTGTATGCATGGTAATAGATGGAGCCATGACCAAAATAATCATAGTAGTCCCAATAGCGATCCCCACCGTCATAATAATAAGTATACGCGCTCGCGCTGGCGAGCATCGCGATTAGCATGACCAGACCGATGAACAACCTGCTTGCAGACCCCATGATACCCCTGAATGTTGTCACTGAGAAGTACTTCTCCTCTTTTAAAGAATACCATAGTGGAATGTATATGTTGGAGTTGAGTTCATGTATTATGTTCTATATTGTAAATTATAAAAGAATCTTGTTTCCGTCCAAACCACTGATTCAAACGCACGTCAGAGGAGCCAGCAGCAAAGGCCAAACAACACTCACTGCCCGAAGTAGAACACCGTCCCAAGATCGATCTTGGGCAAGTCCGCCTTCTTCTCTTCCTTAGGTAGCAAAGAGGGCTGCGCATCCTGTCGTCGCTGTGTCTGCTCTTCTTGATGCGCAGCGCCTCTATCGCTAAAAGAAGTGGAGACAGGCGAAGCCCGTTCCACCGGTGGGGGGGTGGGTTGAGAATAGGATTGGTTGAAGATGAAGCTATCCGAGTCATCCATCGAATCATCGTCATCGTCGTCGCCGTCGGAATCATCGTCATCGTCGCCGGCCTGAACCTCAGACTGCTCGGCCTCAACATGAGTCTCATGCAGAGGCCCGTCAGAGGTTGACCATCCCTGCGGAAGCTCAGCGGACTCGACGACCTGCGTGATGGAATCAAGGATGGACTCCTCCTCATTGTCCACCATCTGATCGACAAGCTGCTCCTCGGCGTCCAACTCAAGGAGATACTCAGCAGAAATCTCCCTCAGGTCCTTGGTCTGCTCCAAGATGTCCTCGACCTCCTGGGAGACGAGGGAATAATCAATAGTCTGAGAGTCGAACGAGACGTCAAAGGGCTGCTGCGAGTCCTCAATGTCCTCGTCGTACGAAGCGATCTCAATGCGCTGGCCGATCTGCTGCCCGCTCTCCGCGACGTGGCGCGGCTGCTCAAGCTGAGTCATCAAACCAGGGGAAGCAGGCTGCGCCTGCGGAACCGCGTCCGTGGACGCAATCATCGAAGTGTCAAGACCGAACTTGTCAAGAAATCCCAAGCTTCGCGGAGACTCCTTCTTCGTTGGCTGCGGCACAGGTTCATGCCTCAGCAAAGCACTCTTGGAGGCGATGGGCGCCGATGCGATGGGCGTCTGGGGTTTTCTTGTCAGCGAATCGACCAGGCCTCTTTTGCGCTGGGCGAAGTCATCATTAATCTTGCTCTCTGTCGATATCATCGAGGCAGCCATCTCACGGGCGCCTGAGTCGGACGTCGCCATCCCCGACGCACGCAGGGTCTTTGCAAGGATGTTCACCCGGGACTGCCATTCATCGATGTTCATACATTCACCATATATTAGTATACATAAAACACTACTAGTATTTATATTTTTGTATTCTTGATTATAAATAGACCCAAGCACGATATGGCAGGACACAGGTGTCAACCGCGAGCACAAAAGGCATCATACGCCAACGAGAACGCGACCTTCGAGGCATCATCACCAAAATACAGCCTGATCCTGCTATCACCCGCGTCATGACGAATAGAAGTCGACGCCCCCGGATCCGCGTCAATGATGAATCGCTTCACATGCCCCTTGAGGACGTTGGCCGCGTGCCTGCCACGCGCCTTCCCAATATGCTCGCTTCCACCGATGACCACTTCTCCCTTCGCATGGAGAGCGTCAAAATAAGGAAGCAGAAAAGCTGGAACGACATAGCCCCCTTCTTGGACTGGAGGAACGTAACGCTCAGAATTCTCTTGCTTGGAGCCGAGCAGCGCGTCAAGCACGGCAGCACCATCGACGCCACCCTCATCAGCAAACCTGCGAAGCGGCACCAAGACGTACTGAGAGAACTCAGTCACTGAAATCTGAGCTGGGACCAATTCTCTAGCGGCGACAAGGTCAGGATACGACAGAATATACCTGCCATCCTTGTCCACACAGAAGGCATCAGCGGCGACGCCGAGCCTTCGACGATCCAGCTGAAACGTCAAGACAAGACCCTCAAGACCCTGCTTGCCATTGCGACCCACATCCACGACGCTGGAAGAAACCATCAAGGAAGGAACACCGCATCATTCAAAAAGGTTCATCGCGCTTGGCCTTCTTGGGCTTGGCATGGCCTTTGGGCTCCGCGTTGAGGGCGACGACCAAGACGAAGAAGAGGACGTAGACAAGGATCGGCCACCAGGACAGACGCCACAATGGGAAGATCGCCACCTCCAAGAGGATGACAAAGGTGGTCGCGTACAGACCCACCTTGAGCAAGGAGACCAAGGGAAGACGATACTTGAAGAGGCGCACCAGCACCCACGCCAGCAAAGCAAGGACAACGACTGTCGCGACGTACTTCACCGTGAACCACGAGAAGACGAAGACGACCAAGGAAGGCAGGAGGAGAAAGGCGAGAGCCACCAGCACACGAGAGAGGTCAGAAGCGCTGGCAGGAACATCCTTGAGTGTGTCGAAGCGGAAGGCATCAACGCCAAAGAAGCCGAATTTCTTGTAGAAAATCCCCTCCTTATTGATCAAGACGCGCTCATCCGACATATTCTTGTCCAAAGCAATGACGATGCTGGGATGATCCAGCAAGACAATAGGCCGCGAGGCGGAGACGTTGGCATCCACGGAGAATTCATCGAATGACGCCAGGTGGGACTGCAACGTCGCGCCAGACAAGAAGATGACCGGCACCGCCACCACGAGCATGATGAAGACGCCAAGGAGCAAGACACGAAAGAAATAGCCGATGGCGAGGCGCAGCGGCAACTCCAGAAGCCCAGGATAGGCATCAGGATAGAGCGTCTTGAGGATGGTCTTCCAAAAATCCATGACTGACCTTTGGAGCCCCGCAATATATAGTTTGCGATTGGGACGCCTACCCTACAGCACACGGCCAACACAATGCCGTCCCGCTCGCGCCAAGCCACACCAGTCTAAAGTCGACATCTCCCCGTGAGGGACTACGGAAAATCGTAGATTTTCCTCTGTCGGAACATCAGTCCCGACATACCCCCTTGTCGACTCACTTCTTGATCTCAAAAGCGCTCGCCCGCAAGGACGGCATCAAGATCAATCGTGATCGCGGCGCACACGACTCATGGCGACCGAGATGACGTTGGGATCCCACTTCTGGGCGCGGAGCACCTTGATGACCTGGGAATCCGACTGACCCTGATCCTTCATCTCCACGATCTGGTTCTTCACCAGATCCATGAGCTGGTACTGCAATTCCAAGGATGACGGCGCCCCGCTCATCTTGGCCCGCATCACCGGCGCGATGGACTGCATGCGCTCATGGAAGCGACTGTAATCCTGCACATAGAAGAGGAAGAAGACCGTGATGGCAGTCAGGAACAGGAGGAGGAAGGGCGTGACGAGGTCAAAGGACGTCACTCCATCACTGGCGGTGACCGTCCCGACCACCAGAAGATCCACGAGCAACACTGCAAGCAAAGTCACTATACGCTTCATCCAGCGGACATTGAAGAGAGTCTTATATAAGCTTTGCTATACGCAAACATAATCATCCGAACGTGAACGTGTAGACCGTCACGCCTTGCGGAGCACGCAAGCTTTTTAATCCAGTCCATGTTCCACCTTCACTTGGTCGACGAGAAAACAGCAGAGGAAGACGGTTCCTTCAATCCCCTTGGACCATACTCACAAGACATCATGCCTCTGCTTGAGCGCAATCCAAACTCAGCCCTCATCGGATCAGTAGGACGCCTGAATGATTATCCACTCTTCATGGTGCGCGCAGGCTACGGGCCCAAAGTGCTGCTCACCGCAGGAATCCACGGAGCGGAACCCGCAGGAGTCTACGCGCTCACCCAGTTCATCAGGGAACGCATGGACCAGTACGCAGAATCCCTCGACCTCACCATCCTCCCATGCGTGAATCCTTGGGGATTCGACCGCAACCTCGAAGAAATCAACGGCCACGGAATCAACATCAACCGAGAATTCAGGCACGACACCCACTCCTACGAGAACAAGATCATCATGAGCCTGCTCGGCCACTACGTCCTCACCATGGACCTGCACGAGACCGGCCGCACCACCGAAGGGGTGGCAAAAGGCGAACCAGTCCACAGCCCTGAGGACTTCTTCCTTTGGGAAATATGCCCCGACAAAGACCTTCGATTCGGGCAGGAAATCGCAAGCGCGGTCAGAGCGCTGGGCATGCCCATGCATGACGGACCCAATGTCTACGAAGACGTGAGCGTCGGCGGAGTCATCACGTATCCAGAAGGATGCGGAACCGCAGACTACGCCGCAGGCACCGCCTTTGACACATACCTTGCAGCGCACCGCACGCCCCAGGCATTCACCATCGAGACCCCCGCCAGATTGCCGCTCGAACTTCGCGTGAAGGCAGGCTTGACAAGCATCGAGATCGCGCTGGAACACGCGCGACACCGGTGAGCGCCCAGCCTACTCGCCCTTCCGCTTCTTGATGTCAATCTTGAGCTGGACCAACTCATGCATCCGCTTGAGGAAGGCATACTTATCCTCCATGCGCAGGATGTCGCTGTAACCCTGCGCGATCAGACCAAAGGCGAACGGGGACGGAATCTCAGTATAGATCTCCTTGATCTCGAGGGACTCATCCTGGATGGACGCTATGACCTGCCTTGCTCCATCAAAGTCCATGAGGTCCTCAAGCACTTCTCTTCTGGCTTCCTTGAGGATCGGGAAATCAGGACTGATCCTCTTCACCGCATTGATGAGCAGACGAGAACTCACCTGTTGCCTGCCGACACTCTTCTCTCTGCCTTTGTAATTCCTCAGTATCATCATGGCCCTTGCCGCACAATGACGGAACCTTCTTGCGAGCACCTCAGTCTTCTCGATCGCCTGCTCCGCAGTCGGCCTGATGTTGTCTGGCGTGAGTGCCTTGAGCGCACGGATCGCCTGGATCGGCTTTCTTGAGAGCAGATAGAACCCGTTATCATTGATGCCGATCTCCACATCCGTGCCCGTCACCTTTGCGATGACGAAGGCGACGCATCTGGACAGGACATCATTGACCCTGCGGCCGTAGAGACTATGGAAGATGACATACTTCTTGCTGCCCTCACTGAAATACTCGATAACCAGGCGCTTGTCATGCGGGATGACCGCGTAGTCCGCCTGCTCCTTGCAGTAGGCATAGATCGACTCCGCGCTGGACTCATCCACGAGAAGATACTCATGGATGAACCGCAACACCTCCTTCTTCTCAGCACCAGCCATCATCTCATCGATGAAACGGCGGAACTTGAGGATCTCCATGGCAAGATCAAAGCTCAGAGGTAGCATCTCCGAGAACCAACTGGGGACTGTGGGCGGTCTGCCCGCGCTCGACTTGACAAAAGCAGTCATGCCCTGCGCGTACAAGAACTCATACGTATCACCACCAAGCACGAAGACATCGCCGCGCTTGAGCTTCTCAAGGAAGGGCTCGCTGATGCTTCCCAGACGATGACCCTTGAGCTTGACGACCACGTTCGTCTCGTCCGGAATCGTCCCGACATTCGTCATGAACATCGGCCGCGCAAGCCTGCCCTTACGACCGATCATCTGCGTGTCCTCATCGAACCAGATCTTGGCATAGACATGCCTGTCCTCAAGGGACGCGTACTCACCCGAGAGGTATCTTATGACCTCCATGAAATCGGTAAATGAGAGATCATGGAATGGATAGCTCTTGCGGCACATCGCGAAGAGATCACGCACCAGGATCTTCTCAGCTATGGCGATGCCGAATATCTGCTGGGACAACACATCAAGGCACAACATCGGAATACTGATGCGGTCGATCTTCTTCTCGATGGCCGCCTTGAGGAGAACACTGCACTCCACAAGGTCATCGCGGTCAAGGACGACAATCCTACCTTTTGAAGTGTCGTGCAGCTTGTGACCCGACCTACCGATACGCTGCAATGCCCTCGCCACGCTCTTGGGGGAACCGAGAAGGATGACCAAGTCGATGAAACCGATGTCAATACCCAGCTCAAGGCTCGTGGAACAGACCACCGCCTTGAGCTCGCCAGCCTTGAGCCGATTCTCGATGTTGAGACGCAACTCCTTCGACAGGGAACCATGATGGGCACCTATAAGACCAAGCTGGGACGGACTTGCGTCGTGAGTCGGTCTGGCCTTGTCATCAAGGGGAACGACATCAGTGTCGCCCTCACCCACAGCCATGTAATGCTTGGAGAACTTCGTCTTGAGATGATGCACGATACGCTCCGTCGCGCTTCTGGTATTCGTGAAGACAAGGGTGGTCCGATGCGACTGAATCATGTCATCAAGGAGCTCGTAGAGCTTATCATTGACCTGACGATAATCAGTATCTATAAGGTTAGGGACAGGGGAGATGACCTTAAGGTCCAACTTCTTGACATCCTGGATATCGACGATACTGCAGGGGCGGAACGTCTGCGAATGCTCGTCCTGCATGCCGACGAGGAACTTGGCGACATCCTCCAGCGGGGACACCGTCGCCGAAAGGCCGATGCGGGTGAACTCGCTGAGCGACTGGAGACGCTCCAAGGACAGGGCGAGATGCGTGCCACGCTTGGACGAGGCCATCGCGTGGATCTCATCGACGATGCACCACTCGACGCCTTTGAGATAGTCCACGAACTTGGACGTCGTCAGCAAGATCGCGAGGGACTCCGGCGTCGTGATGAGGATGTGCGGTGGCTTCTTGAGCATGGAGGCGCGCTCCGACGCAGTGGTGTCCCCGCTTCTCACCGAGACCCGGATAGGAAGGTCTTTCTTGAAACGCTCACTCAGCTGAGCGAGGGGCTCATTGAGATTGCGCTCGATATCCCTGGTGAGCGCCTTGAGCGGACTGACATAGACACAATAGATGCGGTCCTCGAGTTTCTGCTGCTCGCTGAGGACGACGAGTTCGTTGAGGACGGACAGGAAGGCGCTGAGCGTCTTTCCGCTACCCGTCGGGGAAGAGATGAGCGTGTTGATCCTACGCCTGATGTTGAGGATGCTGAAGCGCTGAGGCGGACTGAACGAGCCGAAGCGATCCTTGAACCACGCCGCAACTACCGGATGGAGCTCAGAGAAGATCTCCTTCTCCGCATACGGAATGGTCTGCAGCTGGATCATGGAAGAAACACTGCTTCACGCATTTAAAAAAGCTGTGGATGAAGGACACGGGCGTCCCATGAACTTCTATCAAGTGAGACCATCACTACTCAGGTTTGACCCCGCCCGCGCCACGCAAGAATCTCACGCCATCATAGAACGACCACAACCAGACACCTGACAGGATGACGAACATCGCGACACGACTGATGACGAACCAACCGACCATCCAGAAAGTGATCTGCATGACTGCAGCCGCCGTTGGACGCAGGACCAAGGTACCTACTCCCGGAGCGACGCAGTTGAGCCCGAAGGCGATCTTGGGCAAGATATGATGGACACGCTCTGCCATGCTGTACCCTAACATCTGGACTATATAAATATTTTTTAATCTGACCGTCCTGTCCGCCACCATGCACATCAGCGTTGAGAGGGCACACGAGCGAGGCCGGACCAGACTATCCTGGCTGGACAGCAAACACAGCTTCAGCTTCGGCGGATACCACAATGCCCACCGCATGAGATTTGGAGCCCTACGCGTGCTCAACGACGACCTGGTAGCAGCAGGAAATGGATTCTCACCCCATGAGCATTCCAACATGGAAATAGTCACCATCATCGTCTCCGGTACGCTTGAGCACAAGGACAGCACAGGAGGCGGCGGACGCCTGCGACGAGGAGACGTACAGGCCATGACCGCAGGGACCGGCGTGACGCACTCCGAGATGAACCCGTCCATCCGGACGGCATGCCACTTCCTGCAGGTCTGGATCCAGACACGAAAGCTGGGCGCGAAACCTGAATACGACACCCGCAAGTTCACCCTCAAGCGCAACCAACTCGCGACACTGGCGGGACCCGGAGGCCTTGGCATCAACGCTAATGCACGCATCCTGCGAGCGAAGACGGACCGAGGCAGAACAATCACGCACCTCACGACGCTGGGACGAGGAACGTTCGTCTTCCTCATCGCAGGAATGGTCGAACTCGACAATGAGATTCTCCACGCAGGCGACAGCGCATCAATCACCGACGCGAAGGAAGTCATCATCTCGGCGAAAAGTCAGTCTGACGTGCTCGTCATCGATGTGCCCATGGCAGGCAAGACCTAAGATTCTCAGAATATCCAGAATGCTATCGCCGCAAGGATGACCAGCAAGATGTCACCAACCAGGACAAGACCCGAGGCGACCAGCACCTTATTCCACTCCTCTTTGTACACTTTCCTTATGCACAACGCGAGCGCCAAGGGAAAGACGATGTCGCGGGCACCCTGCAAGTATCTGAGCACAGGGATGAGCATGGCACCAAAATATGTCGCTACCTGCACCAGATACCCGATGAACGCCGAGAGGAAGGCGACATAGAGCGCGACAAGATACCTCGTCTCCCTGAAGCGCAGATGCCTGCTCATCCTCAGGATAAGCACGCCATTCACCGCAGTCAAGACGACAAGCCAGATGATGCCTTGCGAGATGACGCTCCAAAGCGACACCGAACCGTCGAGCGCGACCGCCATGCCTACACCCTATGCTGTATGAGGTCCTCGACGACCGAGGGATCAGCAAGGGTCGTCGTGTCACCGACATCCTGCTCACCGCACGCGATCTTCCGCAGGATCCTGCGCATGATCTTTCCGCTGCGCGTCTTTGGAAGACTGGGCGCGAACTGGATCTTGTCGGGCTTCGCGATCGGACCCATCTCGTGCGAGACCTGCTCACGCAAATCCCTCACCAATGAGTCACTTCCGATGTAGCCTTCCTTGAGCGTAACGAACGCGTAGATAGCCGAACCCTTGATCTCGTGCGGCACCGGAACGACCGCGGCCTCAGCAACACTGGCGTGCGACACCAACGCGGACTCCACCTCAGCGGTTCCAATACGATGGCCAGATATCTTGAGGACGTCATCAAGGCGACCCATCACCCAATAATACCCGTCCTTGTCCTTTCTCGCACCATCGCCAGTCACATAGACCGAACCGTCGAACTTGCCGAAATACGTCTCTTTGTACCGATCAGGATCCTTCCAGACCGTCCTTGCGATCCCAGGCCACGAACCCCTGATGACCAGATAGCCACCTTCGTCGATGCCTGCTTCCGAGCCATCCTCCTTGAGGATGGCGGGAACGACACCAAAAAAGGGTCTTGTGGCGCTGCCCGGCTTGAGAGGAGTGGCTCCTGGAAGCGGAGTCAGAAGGAAACCGCCCGTCTCCGTCTGCCAATACGTATCGACAATAGGACACCTGCCTTTACCGATGACCGTGTAGTACCACATCCACGCCTCAGGATTGATCGGCTCACCGACACTGCCCAGGATGCGCAGACTGCTCAGATCATGCTTGTTGGGCCACGCATCACCATGCTGCGCCATGGACCTGATCGCCGTCGGAGCAGTGTAGAAGAGCGAGACCTTGTACTTCTCCACGATCTCCCAGAACCGGTCCGGCTTGGGGAATGTGGGGACACCCTCGAACATCAAGGTCGTGGCGCCATTTGCCAGCGGACCGTACAAGATGTAACTGTGACCCGTGATCCACCCGATATCCGCCGTGCACCAATACGTGTCGGTATCCTTGACATCAAAGACGTACTTGAACGTCAGATATGTATACATCAGATATCCCGCTGTGGTGTGCAGCAATCCCTTGGGCTTTCCCGTCGTGCCGCTCGTGTAAAGGATGAAAAGCGATTCTTCTGAATCAAGCCACTCCGCATCACAATGGATCGGAAGATCAGGATTCTCCATCAACTCATGCCACCACAAGTCCCTACCCTGCTTCCACTCGACATCACACTTGGTGCGCTGCACCACGATGACGTTCTGCACCGGCAGAAGATCGATCGCCTGATCCGCATTGCTCTTGAGCGGATACGTCTTGCCCGACCTGAAACTTCCATCCGCCGTGACGAGCACCTTGGCATCGCAATCCTCGACGCGCGTTCGAAGGCTGTCCACACTGAAACCGCCGAAGACGACACTGTGCACCGCGCCGATCCTCGCGCACGCAAGCAAGGTGATGGCAAGCTCAGGAATCATAGGCATATAGACGCAGACCCTGTCGCCCCGCTGGACACCCAAGGACTTGAGGACGTTGGAGAACTTGCTGACCTCATAGTGCAACTCCTTGAACGTGAACGTCTTTGACTCACCGGGCCTCTCACCCTCCCAGATGAGGGCCGCCTTATTCGCCCGCCACGTATTCAGATGCCTATCAAGGCAATTGTACGAGACATTGATCTTACCGCCACGAAACCAGTTCACGAACGGCTTCTGTGTGAAGTTGAAGACCTCCCGAGGCCGCTGGAACCAGTCGAGCTCATTGGACATCCTCCCCCAGAATCCGTGAGGGTCCGCGATCGACTCATGATAGAGCGCCTCATACTGATCCATGCTGCGGACCAATGCGTCCCTGCTGATATGCTCAGGCGGAGGAAAGATCCTATCCTCCTTCATCATCGACGATATGCTCAGATTGTTATCCATACGAATCACCCACTATACTTCTAGGTCAATCCACCAGACCATGCTTTAAATATTTTGTGGAAAGGACGCCGCACCCTCATCCGACGCCTTCCTTAAGGCGAGCCGACAGCAAACTTTGAAGAAGGCGCGTCGAGGGGGGTTGTCCCTACGGGGACGCAGCGCCATCCACAACTCGTACTCTCGGCTCGAGGAAGGCGGCAATCCCAAACGTATTTATATGTCAAGCATCCAAGAATGCGCGTGACCGACAATACTTTGCTTTCGGAGTGGGAGAGATTCAAACGCGAATACGGCGGAAAAGATTTGCTTCACCTGCTCGAAGAGCTGTTCCGCAACCACGCCGTGCAGGTCCGAGTCAAAGGAAGCGACAACACCTTCCACGAGATACACTTGGTCAAAGTCAGGAGCGTCAAATGGATACAAGAGCAGGTCGGAAGCCAGATGAAGATGACCCTCCAAGGGAACCTGGACAACACCGACATCCTCAAAGCGAAGAGACCATCCTGGCTGACGATCAAACCATACGCGATGACTGAAAGAATGCTGATCGAATTCTCGATCTCCGTTGAGCCCAACGATGACGCCAAGTACCTGCTCGTCCTGCGCGCATGCCCCTTCTTCAATGAGTTCCACCCGCAGTCATGGGAAGGAAGCATCGGGCAAGTCATCAAACACACCATCTCCTTCGTGCAGACACAGATGAAACCGTTCCAAGACCAATACTCAGCATACCTGCAGACGCTCGCCACGATGCCCACCGCGCCGACCAAGCTGACACGGGAGCAACATAAACTCCTTGACCAAGACAGCCCGCAAGACGCCGAGTACGCACAGGAATACGCCAGACACATCCACAACTTCCTGACTGAGATGCACGAGGCCATAGAAGGCCAACTCCACGCGTTCATCAGAAGGTTCCAATACAACAAACATCCACGATCAAGCTTCCTTGCGATCGCAGGAGGACGGGAAAAACAACTCGTCCGCTACGCAGGATGCCATCCCAAAGACATCATCATACTGCACAACCCTTTCGCCAACACGATGCCTCGACCGCAAGTGACGTCCACAGACGGAATACATACCGCAGCATGGACGATTCCCTACCGCATCAAGGACAGGACGCCACCCGAAGTCCTCATCCACCACACCATCACGCTGATACCAGGCATCCGCGGCATCGATTTCTCAGCGACACGACCTGAGCAGCTGCCCGCCGCATTCAGGCCGCCAGTACAGATCACCTTGCTGCCCCACATCAGGCTCGTCTGCGGGGACACCGTCATCGCGAGCAAGAATCTCGGGACATCCAAACTCGAGCTGAACGGAGAAGAGGATCTCGAGGAACTCGACCTGACCATGATACGCAATGCGCTCATCAACGCATGCGACTGGCTCGAAAAAGCCATCGACGACGCATCAAAAGCAAAAGATGTAAAACCCGCGTAAGAACCCTCAGAGCAGACTTACGCCTGCGTCACTTCCTGCGGCACATCAGGAACATCAGGCAATGCCTTCGATAGGGCAATCTCGATCGGACCAAAGTGCTCCTCCTGAGAAAGGTCGACCCTTCGCTGATTCTCAAGATGCAGCAATGGCACGAACGTGAAGACCTTGTCATCCTTGGAATCAGAAGGCACCAACTGATGGAACATCAGCTTGACACCCACATTCTTATCGAAGTGCGTACGCACCTGCGTGTAGACCTCCTTGATGACGACGGAAAGCTCCCTCGTCTTGAGAGGCGCGCGCATGACCGGCTCATCCACGAAGAAGCGCTTGCGACGGTCCTCCGTACTGAGGGCCTTCTGCAAGGCCTCCATCAAGTCATAGACTGAGACCTTCCTCTTTCTGGGCTGAGGCGTCCTCGGCCTGAGCACCTGCCGCTCACCATCAAGACCGCCAAGCGCATCCAAGCCGAATCCTTCAATCTCATCCAAGATATCGAAGTCGTCCGCCTGACCCGCAATTATGGAATCGAGGGCAGCAATGTCTTCCGTGACGAGGCGCTTGCTCTTGATCTTGACAAGGATGGCCGCGGCCAATACAATCTTTCCTGAGATACGGAAATCCATCTCTTTTAGCTCCCTGAGCTTCTCAAGGAACTTCTGAGCGAGGAGGCTGACGTTGACGTCCCAAGGATCCATCTGGTTGGTCTCGATCAGATCATAGATGATATTCTGCCATGTAAGGTCATCCTCGTCGAAAAGGATGCTGAAGATGCGCTCGTTCGCGTTGCCCGCCGATGCATTGCGCGCCGTACCCAGAACATCAGCCATGAGGAGCAAATCTGTATACTGGTTTATAAATTTTACGGGTCGATGAGCAGTGACTCGGCGCTGACACGACGCCATTGCATGCGACCATCCCCCCACATACTTGGGCGGAACAGGCGCGGTGCGGAACGACAACCACTGACGACAAGCAGCCACTCAAAACAAGAAGAAAAAGAAAAAAAATCAATCCGTCTTCAAGTACTCCGACCGAAGGTCGTAGAATCGGTCAATGCCCGCAACGCATCGATCGACCGAAGGCCCCATCATTCTTAGCTGAACACTGTGCTTGGCTATTTCAGCAAGGAACTTGGCTGGCGACTCGATAGGCTGCTCAGAGTCCCGCATCGCCCGATCGACCAGGCGCAACACATACATGTCCTTGTTCAGTCCGACCTGGGATGACAGGGCCAAGTCGAGGACATATTGATATGCCGTTGACCAATCCTTTCGGAAGGGCACAGCAGACATGTCAATGCCGCTCTCTCTGGCACTATATCTTCGATCGCGAACATCCTGCGGCTCGAAATCCACCACCTCTTCCTTGTGGATCCGTCTCAAGTAGCTGGTAACGATCTCCATCTTTGGCTTGTGGTGATGCATATCCGTACAGTAGACGATAGGCGTATCCACGGCAGCCTCAAGAAGAAGCACTCCGGCAGGCGCATCGTCGTCCTCTCTGCTGCGCCACGATTCATAGGCATCAACATAGTCCTGACGACCGTTCCAGCGCGCATCCTTGACCTCCTCCTTCAGAAGACTGGCGCATCGATCCTTGACACCCATCACGTCCTTGGCAGGAAAGAACATATCACTGATGATGCCATCATAGGTCTTCGCCTCAAGTCTTGCGACCGCATCATCGTAATCGACCGCATAGTCGACCTTGATATTCGCGCCACCAAGCTGCTGCGCGGAAAAAAAATCCTTGGCCTCACTCATGTGACGCTCCGTGTCTTCAACCACCAACAGTTCCAATGTCTTCGATTCCATCTTGTTCACCTCACCACCTCTTCCGAGGCTTTTGTTCTTACTGTTACGTGGTAACTTCAGTACATAAATCTTGGCGTCCCCCTACAGGACGACTTTGCACAAACTATTTAAATAAAAGAACGAAAGGGCCCACAAACACCATGGACATACACGAACTCAGCAAGATCGGACTCACTGAAGGAGAAATCAAAGTCTACAGCGCCCTGCTCACCCTAGGCGAGTGCACCAAGAGCGCACTAGCTAAGGAGTCAGGAGTGGCACCATCCAACATCTACGATATCACCAACCGACTCACCGAAAAAGGCATCATCTCCACCGCAACCATCAACGGCGTCGCACACTTCAGCGCGGCAGATCCCACACACCTCCTGAGCTTCATCGAACAGAAAGAAAAGGACATCCAAACACAGAAAGAAGTCGCTGAAACAATCATACCCCACCTGCTCGCACAATATCACGACACCGCCCGCGCCGATGGCATCCAGATATTCAAGGGATGGAGCGGACTGAAGACCGTTTTCGACGACATGCTCACTGAATGCGCACAAGAAGACACCTGCCACGTCTTCGGCGCCAACAAAGGAAGCGATAAGAGCGCGAGGACAGCCGACACGTTCTTCGCAAAATACTCACGGATGCGCGCCCACAAAGGCATCCAGACCAGCATCATCTGCAATGAAGACCTGCGCGAAAGCACACGTTTCGAATTCATGAGAAGCTCACCCCACTACACCATCAAATACCTCGAGCAGAACACACTGGCCGAAATCATGATATACCAACAGACTTCGTGCATCATCATCCTGACTGATGAACCCATCTGCATCCGCATACGCGGCGCCGCAGCACAAAGCAGCTTCTCCCAATACTTCCAGATACTCTGGGCCCAAGCAAAACCCTAGTTTCGAGCAGACCGGTCCAAGAAGCCCCTCGCGCTTTTCTCACGACGTGGTGACGACGGAGAAACACTTAATACTGGGCCGTAATCACTTCTTTCCATGGGGAAGATAGCAAGCGCGGACCTTGAGCGCAGGATCCGCGACCAAGACAAAGAATTCTCACGGTTCGAGCGCCGCAAACCACCCGAAGGACTCGCGCAGCTCAAAGGACAGGAGACCGCCCTTGAGAGCATCCTGCGCTACATGGCCATAAACAGCGCCAACTTCAACATCATGTGCGTCGGACCCCCAGGGACAGGCAAGTCCTTCATGATGCGATGCATCATGGACGAGATGAACTTCTACCTGACAAACGGCAAAGACCGAGAAAAGATCAGGCACCACAACCCCATCATCAGACAGATGGTCGCCGAAGCGGCCGAATCGCTCAGCCAACGCATCATCCCTGAGACCGTCGCCATGTACAACTTCTTCACCCCCGCAGAATACCACCCCCAGCACGGAGACCCACTCATCTTCCTTGAGCGACGCGGAGCCGCACGCGAACTGAAACGAGACATGGAATCATTCGTGGAAACACTCCTCACCCGCATGCAGGAACGCGAAGCGCCTCGCTACGAAGCGTACGACACCTACATCGAAGCATGCAAGACGAAACTGCGACGAACGGTGGAGAAACCCTGGACCGCAGAAGAGCACCGCCTCAGATTCAAGCTGGACAGCATCGACGACACCACATTCGACTTCGCAGACCACAACGACCACAACAAATCCCTGCGCGAACAAGACCCCGAAGCCTACGCACGGTTGAGCGCCAAGTTCCGCGTCGACGTCTACGAACCCGCCCTCGCCGCCTACCACGAAAACATCACACGCAAAGCATTCGCCAAGGAACGGCCTGGCCTTTGGAAACGCATGCTCGCCACACTCCAACTCGAAGAGAACGCGCTGCGGCGCACCCTCAAACTCAAACCTCTGTCCCTGGCCGACTACGTCGAGCGGGCGCGCGAGACCGAATACTACCCCGACACGTCCGAGAACATCGTGCGGCTGTACGTGAGCAACCTCCGCGAGAAATACGCATGGCACCCCGCACTCACCAAGTGGATCGACAGCCTCGAAGAATACCTACGCAAACCAAGCACCATCAGCACACTGGAGACTTTCGCCGAACAACGGCACCACGAAGCGGAGATCATCAAGAGCAAGCTCATCCCCCACATCCTCGTCGACCTCGCAGAAGAGAAGAGACCCATCATCTACGACATGATCGGCGCGGCCACCTGGCAGAACATGCTCGGCGAGGCGGCGCACTCCGCCTACAACGACACTCCCGAACACCTGCGCCTGTTCGCCGGAGCCCTCACGCGCAACCACGTCCTCTTCATCGACGAACCCATCAAGATGCTCACCGACGAAAAACTGCACAGCCAGCTGCTCACCATGTTCCAGACCGGATGGTACGACATCTCCGGCGCAGAGACGAGCGACTCAGCGCACATCCGCGCATCCCTGCCCTGCCACGCCAAGGTCGCCATGGACACCAACACGAACTTCCTGGAAGGTCACGACGCCATGGCACAACGATTCCAGATGGCCCCCTTCGAGGAATACCTGAACGTCTCGGACACCCCCCAAATGATCACCGACCTTGTGAGGTCAGAAATCCAACGCCACAACCGCAAGACCAACGGGACACTGCGCACACCCAACAAAGAAGGCATGACCGCACTCGTGCGCCTGATGGCCGCCCGAACCGGACGGACCGGCCTGTACGACGCAAGCCTGCGCCCCCTCATCAATCTCGTGATCGAGATGATGCAGGGCGCCCAAGCATACGGCAAGCTCGGCGGCGACGAGATCATCCTCGACGACCAATACATCATCAGCCAACTCGACCACAGACGACAAGGCGCCGACTCCGGACACGACCGCTTCCACAGCTTCAGCCAGCTCCACATGACCATGCCGCCCGCGACGGCCATCGGACGCGTGTACGGCCTTGAGGTCAGCGGACTGAAGACACCCATATGGCCATGGAGCGAAGTAGGAAACCCGACCCTGATCGAAGCAAGCACGGCGCCCCGAAGCGAGATGCGCGAGCGCGTCCATCTGGCGACCCGGAACACGAAGCTGATCGGCGACGACGCAGTGAAAGGAAGCAACCTCTCAGGAGACTACATCCGAAGCCGCGTCGCGAAACTCGACGTCGACATCCGCGTCAACTACCTAGGAACCTACAGTGAGACGTCAGGACCCAGCGCGTCCGCCGCGGAGACATACACCATCATCAGCGCCCTGACCGGAATCCCCTTGTCACAGCGCATCGGCGTGACTGGAACCATCCTCGACTACAAGGGACGCGTAGGCCCCATCGGCGCCGTCGCGACCAAGACGTTCTCCTTCTACGACTTCTTCAGCAGGCTGTGCGAGGTGCGCGGGGCGCCCTTCGAGGGTTACGGCATGATGGTCCCCGACAGCAACCTCGAAGAGCTGACACTCGACATACCCAAATATCCCTCCTTGCACGCCGCGATCAAGGAAGGCCAATTCACCATCTACACGCATTCAACCATCGATGAAGGCGCAAGCACACTCATGGGCTTGCCTGCAGAAGGAATCATGGAGACCCTCGCCAAGGTCGGCAACAGCAACATTTAAGAACGAACCAGGGTTCTTTGGACACTTCGGGCCCATAGTCTAGTGGCTATGATGCCGCCCTCACATGGCGGAGGTCCCCGGTTCGAGAACACGTCGAAAATCCGGGTGGGCCCA
>JBDRLR010000186.1:0-3408 GCA_043812855.1 Nanobdellota archaeon
GCCCGATAGAAGACACTTAGCCACTGGACAGACCGCGGTGGAGTAGATAAAGACAATATCATCCTCTCCTACCATGGCGCTCATCGGCATCAAGGGGAAGGACCACGCAGTCAACACATGGCTGATCACGTACGCGATAAGGCACACGCCAAGCCTGGTGCTCGACTGCGCGAACCACGCCAACCCGCACTGCCTGCCCATCGAGACTCCACTCGAGGCGCTGCAGCAGACGTACGTGGTGAACATCGACCTGATCTACATGCTCCGCGACATCCTGCTGCACGCACCCTACATCGCCAGGCGACGAGGGGCGCAGTGCGTGATTATCACGACATTCAGGACACTGTTCCACTACAGCGACAAGGACGAGAACAAAGACATCTACGAGCACGCATGGGAACTGATGGCCGCGCTCGGAGAAGAATACGATGTCATCGTCGGCATCAGAGGACAAGAAGAATACGCGCAGAAGCATTGCGACCGCATCCTGGAGGGCATCGATGGGGCACACCGTCTGGAGCCAACGCATCGCATCCGACATCATCCTCGATGAATTGCGATCGTACGGCGCGTCGCTGCGAGCGACAGACCGGGCCGTGTACGATGCCATGCTCAAGCAGGCATACACGCACTACGGCAGCATCTCCTACACGAGCAGCTTCCACGTGTGGGCCATGATCCTGCTTTCAGTACTGCTCGAGCAGGAGAAGAGGATCAGAGCGATCGAAAGAGGACCACCGAGTAATCCTTATTAATCCCATTCCACCCCCAACACCATGCCTATCACCCTCGAGTTCATCGTGACGGACCAGGATACGGAATCCGTGAATCCAGACCGCATCCACCTCGCCATCAGCGATGGATGCCATGCGAACATCGCACTCTACAGAGGAACCCTCCCCGAACCGCAGCAGCACAGCATCCATACCGAACGCGACGCAGACACATCATCCTACCTGTACTACATGAACCTGTTCGTGACCGAGATGCTCTGCTTCGAGAACGGGACGATGCAACTGCACTGCCCCCAGTGCGGCAACGACTACGCCATCACACGACACGAATACTTCGAGGCGAAGGATGCCTTCCTCGACCAACTCCTGGAACGGCTCGAGAAGAGCAACCCCCCACCACACCCTTAGACCACACTCTCTTCTTTCGAAACCATTAATAACGCCGCGACGCACCACCCACCATGATCACCATACGCAAGGCGAAGCTCTCGGACGTGGACGACCTGGTGAGTATGAACACCACATTCATCAAAGAACACGGCGCGATGATCGTGGCGCGCCAACCCCTGGCCAAGGAATGGGTACAAAAGAAGAAAGAGGCACCTCAGCTTTGGCGCAGATGGATCACGCGCAACACCCGCAGCCGCAACGCACGAGTCCACCTGGCCTACGTCGACGGGAAGCTCGCCGGCTTCAACCTGTGCATCATCAAGAAGAACATCCCTGGCTTCACGCTCGAGAAGTACGGCGAGGTCATGGACCTGTACGTGAAGAAGAGCTTTCGCGGACGCGGCGTGAGCACCGCGCTCAAGGACACGGCGATGGCGTGGTTCAAGGAACGCGGGATGAAGCACGCGAGCATCCACGCCCACCACGAAAACTCGCACGCACGCGACATCTACCGCAAATGGGGATTCATCGACTACCACGTCGAAAAGAGGATGAAGATACGATAATCCCCTCAATTTTATAAACCATCCCTATCTTCCCGACGAGATGATCAAGACCTTGCTGTTCGACCTGAGCGAAGTCATCCTGACCGGACTCAAAGGCACCGAAGACGTCATCGCGGAGTACGTCCATGACGACCCGGGCACCGTCGCCAGTCACCTTATGGGGCCCCACCTGACCCGCTACCTGGAAGGAAAGACGACCGAGCGCGAATACTGGCGAGAATTCACGAGGCGATCAGGGTACGACGTCCCCGTCATCTTCCTCGAAGGCGCGGTACGTGACAACTTCAGACCCATCCCGGGAACGCTCGACATCGTCGACGACCTCGCGCGACAAGGCTACCTTCTCGGACTAGTCTCAGACCACAGCGCCGAATGGGTGGACTACCTGCAGCAGCACTTCCCTGAAAGCTTCACCGCATTCAACACACTGCACTTCTCGTACAGTGTCGGTAGCACCAAGAAGAGCAAGAAGATATTCAGGCACGCGCTCGCCGCGCTGAGGGCGAACCCCGCAGACACATTCTTCGTCGACGACGACGCAAACAACCTGCGCGTCGCCTACGACGCACGGATCGAGCACGTATACCAATTCAAGGACGCCAAGGCGCTCGAACTTGTGCTGCTCGGCCAAGGAATCATCATCGACGGCCGACCCTGATCATCCACCAGTCAAAGCGATCGCGAGCATAATACCGATGCCGACGAGGATTCCGACAAGATGCAAGATGGTCTCCCAGAAGCTGCAATGACGATGGAGCTCAGGGACAAGATTCGACGCAGCGATGTAGAGAAAAGTACCCGCCGCGAACGGCACGACGAACTGCTCGAAGCCATGGATCCTGCCTGACAGGACGAATGCGACGATCGCGCCAATGACCGCCGTGAGCGCGGACAACAGATTGAAGAGGATGGCCTTCGACTTCTTCATCCCCGCATAGAGCAGGATACCCATGTCCGCGATCTCCTGCGGCAATTCATGGAATGCCACGCTGACCGTCGCGGCAAGTCCGAGAGGGACGCTGATGATGTACGTCGCCGCGATGACCATACCGTCGATGAAGTTATGAATGGCGTCACCGATGAGATTGAGGGGGGCGAGATGATAGGCATGACCATGGGCACCCTTATCGACCTCATCAATATCCTTGTGGCAATGATGATTATGGACAAGACGCTCAAGGATGAAGAAGACCAGGAAGCCGCTTATGAGGATGAGTGAGGCCTGGATTGTAAGACCAGACTCGTGGATCACCTCAGGAAGAAGGTGGAGGAAGACACCGCCCAGCAAGGTGCCGACGCTGACGCTCAGCAAGGTGAGAAGAAGCTTGTGCGAGACCGACTTCTTGAGAAGAAAGGGAATGGCTGCGATGACCGAGATGAGCGAGACGACTACGACGCTCGCCAAGGCGTAGAGAAGCTCATGGACCATGACGCTCCGTGCAGTTGACTGATTTAAAAATGTTGTCACTGGCCAAGGCCGCGTGAAGGATATGAAGCACGGACGCTCCCCTCTTCGATGGACTGGCTCATCGACGCGTATCGGCACAGGGACTCGATTGTGCTGTGGACGAAACGCGACGGGCGAAACGTACGGGTGAGCGTACCCTGGACCGCGAAGATATACCTGCTACGCGACGCGACCGGAGAGGCATTCATCCAGACGCACCACCTCGCGCACCGACTTGTCCGACGCAAGAACCACATGAGCGAGACGGTCG
>JBDRLR010000187.1:0-5514 GCA_043812855.1 Nanobdellota archaeon
CGCGGGCGCAAGAACTGGCGGCCAACCATCGTCGCATTCTGCGGAAACCAGCTGAACCGTGTACCCATGTTCTACCTGCTCGACTGGATCAGCTCGAACCGAGGCATCATGAAGATGTACTACCTGATGCACGGCGACATCGACCACAACGCCCAGCAACGCGACGAAGTCGAAAAAGAGATGAAGCAATACGTCAAAGAGAACGACCTTGAACTGTACCCAAGAGTCGTCTTCAGCCAGAACTTCGAGAGCACCTTTGACGCCATCATCCAATCGGAGACCATCGCCAGCCTGCCGCTGAACACCGTCCTGTTCGACTACAACGAATTCTTCAAGGTCAACACACTGCTGCCCACCGCGGTCCGCCTGCGCAAGAACGTCATCATCCTACGCAACCAAGCCGGATTCGCAGACTTCAAGAGCGTCGACGTGTGGTGGAACACGACGAGCAACGGCAACTTCATGCTCATGCTCGCATACCTGATCACGCACAGCAAGAAATGGAAGGACGACTACGCCACGATTCGGCTGCTCAAGATCGTCGAGACCCAGGCAGAACAGGACGAGACGACCAAGGCACTCCAGACACTCATCAACAACGCCCGCATCGAGAACATCCTGCTCCACGTCCTCATCCGCGGCGGCAAGGCAATCGAAGACAACATCTACGAAGAATCCAAGTACTGCGACCTCGCCATCATGGGCGTGCCTAACTTCCAGAACCGCAAATCCGACGCCGAGATCGACAAGAACATCAAGAAATACACCGACCGGCTCAAGACGACCCTCATCGTGCACGCGCACGACAAGATCGACTTCCGTATCAACTAACGATATCTGCGCTCAAGGTCCGCCACGAACACGTACGGCATCCTATCGTTGGAATCCGGACGCAAGCGACGGTATCCCGCACGACCCTTGCATGACTGGTACTCCTTGAATATCTCCTGAGGAAGGATGACCTCTCCTGACTTTCCCGTGACCCCCCCAGCGAAAAGCATCGTCGCGAGCGCCTTGGGCGTCATCGACCGCTTGGTCCCGTGCACAAGCTTCCAGACATCCTCGAGCCGCATGAACGAACCGCCATACACCCCCTTACCCTTGGTGACAAGCGTGACGGGATCCTGCTTGAGCCCTCTATACTCAGATATGACCTGACGCACACTAGTAGGACTTCCCACGTCAAGCATGACCGCCACGGCCGAAAGATGATAGAATCCCTTCTGCGACAACGCGTCGACCAACTGACTGTCAGTCACCTCACCCCTCGCCCTGAGGGTGGACTGCACGTCATGCGGCAGGAAGGACTCGATCGTACGATAGTTATCCCTCGACGTTCGTTCGACCAACGACTTCATGCTCCACCGATGATCATCGACGCCGCGGGTCGGCGGAAGCGCAGGCAAACCATACTCATTGCTCGCCGGCGTCTGCTTGGCCCTGATGAATATCTCATCGAAGAGGTGAAGGTCGCCGGCATGGACATAGAACGGACGGCCCGGCTGCTCAAGCGTGCGCGCAGGCAGACGCTTGCCATCTATGAGACGAGCGATCGCCCGCCGCACCTTCTCGACCGGCTCACCATACCTCTTCGCCACATCCTCGACCAGATAGGTCTCCTTGATGTCCTCGACCGACAGCGAGGGCCTGGCCGTATGCATCACCGCAAGACCTGTGATGTCCTCAACATCGATGCCTAGGTCAGGAGTCGACATCGCCCGAAGAGCGTCAATGACCCCCTGCACATGCTTCTTGGCACCAGGGACCAGGTAGGCAGCATGATACTCACCACCGCGAACAGGATCAAGGTCAGCCTTTGCCTTGGCAAAATACGCGGACAACGCAGAGTTGAGCCTTCCAAGGCTCTGCTCGAAGACAGGATGCTCAAGCTTGCTGCGACCGAATGGGATGTAGACCAATACATCATCATCCTGATCCGACGTATCGACCGCGACCGATAGCCTCGGCGGCACCCGATGCGCAACGACCAGATTGAGGACATCATCTGTCAAGGGCGCCAGGACCCTACAGTACCGCTCGAACCATGCAGGATCCGCGCCGATCAATTCATCCACGGCAGCTCTGACCTCAGGTTCAAGCTCAGCATACTTGGTCCGATATCCCTCCTGCCGCGTCAAGGCTTCAGCCTGCTGCTCAAAAAAGGTGCCGATAGCCTGCATCCGCTGCACCACGATATTTTCCTCGAGGCCAAGAAGCCTGGACTCCAACGATTGCGCCATCGTCGACGAGAAGATGAACTCATTTATAAATGATGCATGCCCTAGACTGCACCTTTCCGCACATACACAATTTTTTTATAAAGAAAGCATATCATCCAGACATGAACGTCACCTTCCTCGGCACCGGGGCAAGCACCGACCGCACCTATCTGAACACAGCCATGCTGGTGGAATCCGACGTGCGCATCCTGCTTGACTGCGGATACATGATACCCTCCCAAGTCTGGACGCTATCAGAAGATGGAAATTTCGTGGATGCCATCCACATCTCCCACGCCCACTACGACCACATCACCGGCATCGTACCGCTGCTCGCCCACATGAGACAGCAAGGCAGGACTTCGGCGTTGACGATCATAGGCAACCCAGGAATCCAAGACGCGATCGAAGAGCTCCTGCACGTCACCATCCCAGGAAACGACGGATCATTCCCATTCACGATCACGTACCTTGAGAACACAAGACCGATCGCGCTTGCGCAGACGAAGCTCTCGTTCGCGCCCAGCACACACACCATCCCGAGCACCGCGATTCGCATCGCACATGGACAACGAACGGTCTGCTACAGCGGGGACGGCAACTACACCGACGCGTCAGCGGCCCTGTACGAGCGATGCGACCTACTCATCCACGAAGCGATCAGCGACGAGATCATCGAAGGCCACGGATGCATCGGCGAAATCGTGGCCATGGCGAGGCAGGCTCAAGTCCGAAGGCTGGCCCTTGTCCACCTAGGACCAGAGGTGCGCGAGCGTCTCGAATTCGAGCTGAAGCAGCTCGAGCAATCCACAGACATCGACATCATCATCCCTCATCCTCTGCACACCATCACGGTGTGAAACGCGAAAGCACGATGAACGCGACCGGCACGACGAGCGCAAACAGGGCGATGAACACCCAATCCCCTGCCGACATCGGATGACGCTTGCTCTTGGCGAAGAAATCCTTGACCCGCCTTGCCGCAGAAGGCAGGACCGCCGCGCACAGAAGGATCATGACGATCCAGAACACCCACTCCATCATCGGGCGGGCGACGTGAAGATAGATCTGCAGGACGATCAGAAGATTATAGATGAGATGCAACAGGATGGACAGCCAGATGTTGCGCGTCATGGCGAAGAAGAGCACCAAGAGCAAGGAGCCGAAGAAGACCGCCAGTGTCTGAGCAAGCACGAACTGCAATGAGCCATTCCAGAAGAAATGGGCGAATGCGAAATTCAACGAGACCACCACCAAAACAATCCACACCGGATAGGCCTCAAGCTTACGCTGGATAAGAATGCGCTCGATCAACTCCTCCTTCATCACGAGAATAGGCATCAGAGCGCTCAGCGAGAGGACGGCAGTCCATGAGCCAAGACCCGCCAGGCCAGCGTACCACGCGTCGAACGAGGGGACCGCGAGCCGAGCGATCAAAGCGAGCGGCATGAGAAGCACGACGAACTTGAGCATGAGATGCAGACCATCACCCTCAGGAAGCCTCATGCAGTAATACGACTCTGACCTCTTGCGCAGAAGATGAAACACGACAAGGACAGCCAGGACGAGGACAAGCTGCAAGAGCGCCCACGACTCCGCAGTCAATCCTTTGGATGGAAGACGCCTGATCACCAGATCGATGATCCACACGAACAACAGATAGCCCAGAATGGCCTCGCAGGCATCAAGCAGAGATATCCTCACGACAGCTTCACCCGCTTGTACTCATTGATCGCCACGACGGCGCGCATCGTGGTGAACACGTCCGCGACATTCTCCGGCGCGTCCGCACTCATCCTCCAGCGACCATCAGACCCTTGGGCCTCGAGAATCCTCGTCACCATCTCCTCGAGCAGAGCATCATTATCGAACCCCGCGTACAGCAAGACGTCAAGCATGTTCGACTCCATAAGGACGCTGGAAAAGAAAGACTTGTCCGCGAAGTAGCTGAGGAAGTCGGAGAAGTACACGATATCCTTGTCATAGATGTCCGTCTTCAAATATTTCCTGGCGTCGGCAACGACATAGAGCGTGTGATACACGACAGAGACCTTGTCGACGTCGTCCGCCCCTGAATCGATGAACAGATAGGCCTCATCAAGGTGCCTGCGCACCATGGACTCGACGAACCTCTTGTCCTTCTCCGTCCTTAGGAAGAGACGGACGCACCAGCTCTCGTCTCCGATGTTGCGCCACACATCGACCGCGTGATAATCATCAGGCATGATATTCAAGTCATCCTGGACGTACTCCCTGACGTGGGCTGCGACACTCTTATCATCGTAGACCATGCCTAGGATGCAGTAGGTGTCAAGGGCAATTCCTTGCTGAGGATCCTGCAGACCCTTGATCGTGTTGAAGATCGGCTCCTTATTCCAGAGAGGAATGGTCCCCTTGAGGACTGCATCCGCGTCACTGACCTGCCTACCCATCGGCGAGACATCATCGACGACCTCCTCGATGAACTTGACATTGAAATAGCCGTCCATCAGACGATACGTCAGAGTACAACCCTGGACCGGACAGACGAGATCCTCATCATCATAGACAAACTTGAGGTACTCATCATCATATGAGAAACCGCTGTAGGAACGCGCAAGGAAACGCATTCCGCTGCCTGTGGCGTCATCGATGTCCTGCACAAGCGGATCCTTAGGAGCACAAGAGACTATCAGGAGAAGAACGACGAACCCCAACCCCAAAAGACGCATCCTCACCTTCTCACTCCCCGCTTTTTAAACTTTTTGACCTCGAGCGGATGAACAACGCCACCTGCTTCACCGCCTCGTCGAGAGAGAGGTCGGTGGTGTCCAGGACGAAATCATACTGGGACTCGTCCAGGAAATCCTTGCCGTAGTATCTCAAGTAACGCTTGCGGTCAGTCTCCATACGTCGCAGGTTGTTGCGCATCACCTGCTTGGCATCATCGAAGCGCCCCTCGTTGCGATCAGGATTGAGCTTAAGGTCCCTGAAGATGCGCTCGGCACCGACCAAGGAATCGACCTTGACGAAGAGCTTGACCGACTTAGGAATGATGAAGAAGGACGTTCGCCCCTCGATGATGATGCCATCCTCGCGCTCAGCGATCTTGCGCTGATACTCATCGAGCATCCGATCGACCGATGGGTCCTTCTCTCCGAGCTCAAGAAAATCGACGAGAGACATGCCGCGCTCGCGAGCGACATCACGAGCCATCTGACCGACATAGTATCTGTTGAACTTGAACTGCTTGGCGATGCGCTTGGCGATCGATGACTT
Source organism: Nanobdellota archaeon (assembly GCA_043812855.1). Lineage (GTDB taxonomy): Archaea > Nanobdellota > Nanobdellia > Woesearchaeales > JAHJEM01 > JBDRLR01. Next base: position 5,478 of record JBDRLR010000187.1, read on the forward strand.
GCCAGAACCAGGAGTGCCGCCGATGGTGATGATCATG
>JBDRLR010000188.1:0-10898 GCA_043812855.1 Nanobdellota archaeon
TGCCCTTACGGGCGTCGCGAAAATCGGAGATTTTCGGGACCTCGGAAATGCTTCGCATTTCCGCGGAGCGTCGTCAATTGCGGCATTGCGTCGACAAGGGGGAAGTCCCTGCACCCGTTAGGAATGGTGCATCGAAACAAGAGGGACGTACAGTCCCTCATCGTGGCTATCAGATCAGTAGACTGCCACGGTGTGGGCTTGCAGGCGTAGACTGCAACCCACTTCGGTCTCAACGGACGAAACCGTTGTCGGGGAATGTCGACCTGCAAGAACAGGAGAAGTCGCGAGCAGGGCAGCAACCTCTTGTTGATGGATTGTCGAGTCTACTTCCGCTTGAGCGTCCCGACGATCTTCTCGCGGAACAAGGGCATCTCTCCGTCACCGTATTCTCCGGACGGCCACATGGACAACCCGTCCCCAAGATAGCGTGGGATGAGGTGCACATGCGTGTGGAAGACTGCTTGTCCTGCGGCGGCGTAGTTGTTCAGCCCGACATTCAAGCCGTCGGCGCTGACCGCCTTCATCACAGCGGGCGCAAGTTCGTGGACTCGAGAAAACAGCGCCCCTGCCTCCTCTGCGGGCATCTGCATGAAGTGGTCGTAGTGCTTCTTGGGGATGACGAGCGTGTGTCCTTTGTGGATAGGGTTGATGTCAAGGAACGCAAGCACTGCCTTATCTTCAAAGACCTTCTGGCAGGGGATCTTCCCGGCTACGATCTTGCAGAAGATGCAGTCCATGGGTGCAGGTGGTGTCTGCGTCGTATTTAATCCTTTCTGATGGGCGCAAATCCACGCCGATCTGCGCGGGCCTCTCGACATGTGGTGTGATCTTGTGTGCGCTGCTACCCGGATGGTGCCACCCCGCGACGCGCGTACTTCAGACCTTCATGCTGTCTCGCCGTAAGGCCCGCGCAGTTCCTGGCAAGGGAAGTAATGAGTTGTCATCATCCGATAGTGCTCTTGAAAGTTTATATTCAGGAACAATATATTTTTATACTGGTTCCGCTGACTTCCCTTAAAACCTAGTATATGGGGGTGTAATATTGGCAGATAAGAAAGGATTTGCGATAGGAGTCTGGGCCTTTTTGGCTGGTTTGATTTTGGCCGTTGTGATTGCGTTGTTCAGTGGTAGCAGTCCGCCTTCTTGGGCTAGTTGGGTCCTTGCGGGGCTTGGTATCATTGTTGGTTTGCTGAATGTGACGGATAAGGAGACCACCACGTTCTTGGTCGCGTCCATCGCCTTCTTGGTGTCGTTCGGCTCGCTTTCGAGCGTGCTCAGCGGTGTCTTGTTCGGTTGGACGGCTATTGGTGCCTTCTTTGACCTGATGGTGATCTTCGTCGCTCCGGGAGCCGCGATCGTTGCCGTCAAGGCGATCTTCAGCATCGCCAAGAACTAGATTTCATTTCTTTTTTTTTCTTTCTTCTTCATAAGTTGTGGGAGAAAAGAGTGGACTGGCCGGGATTTGAACCCGGAGCCTCACCGCTGCCAGCGGCGCGTTATACCGGATTTAACTACCAGCCCACGAGGTCTTGAGAAATGGCTTCCCTTTAAAAACCTTCGCCGTGTGGGTCGAGTTGCGGTTGCTACATCTTGACTTGGTTGCCAGTCGTCGCCAGGTGCGAGGTGCTCCTCAGCTAATCGCAACATTTTAAAACTATCCTTGGGCAGGCGGCGAGATGTGGCCTTGGATTAAAGTGATTGCGGCTGGCTTGTTCATCATCGCCTACATCTTCTTCATCTTCCGCTACGACAAGAAGCACATCACGGTCTGGTCGGTCGTCCTTGTTTCTCTCTTGCTCGGCGTCATCTCGCCTCTAGAGGGCTGGCGCGCCATCAATTGGAACGTCATCGGCATCTTCATTGGTATGTTCGTCCTCTCGGACCTCTTCATCCAGTCCAGGATGCCTGACCTCATCGCCCATTACTTCGCCAATCGTTCCAAGAATTCAGCCGTCGCCATCCTGTGGATGTGCACCATCAGCGGTTTTATCAGCATCTTCGTCGAGAACGTCGCGACCGTCCTCATCGTGGCTCCGGTGGCCTTCACCATCGCAAAGAAGCTCAAGGTATCCCCTATTCCGTTCATCCTTGGCGTGGCCGTTTGCTCGAACCTGCAGGGTGTTGCGACCCTTGTCGGTGATCCGCCGAGCATGATCATGGGTGCCTTCGCCAAGCTCACATTCAATGACTTCTTCTTCTATCAAGGCAAGCCCGGCCTCTTCTTCGCAGTCCAGCTCGGCGCCATCGCGGGTCTTGCCATGCTCTGGTTCCTCTTCCGCAAGAACAAGGCGCCCGTCCCCAAGTTTGACGACGTCAAGGTCAAGTCCTACATCCCGACAATCCTCATGGTGGGTATGATCGTCCTGCTTGCCATCGCGGGATTCCTGGGTCTGCCTGAGAGCATCAGGGAGAATTCGGCGGGCATCGTCTGCATGGCTATGGCATTCATAGGCGCTATTTGGTATATTTCCACGCAGGAAGGCACGGCGGTCAAGCTCTCGCACAAGCTCATCAAGAGTGTCGATTGGGAGACGACGGCGTTCCTGATCGGCATCTTCATCCTGGTCCAGACCCTCAGCACGCAGGGTATCGTCAATGACATTGCCGACCTGGTCAGTGTCCTGGCCAAGGATGGTATCATCTGGGCGTATCTGGTCGTGGTCGTCTCGGCGGTCATCTTTTCTGCCTTCGTTGATAATGTGCCGTTCACGGCGGCCATGCTTCCGGTGGCAGCCCTCGCGGCGCAGAGTATCGGTGCTCCGCCTCATCTTCTGTATTTCGGCCTGCTTATCGGTGCCAGCGTGGGTGGCAATATCACACCGATCGGCGCCAGCGCGAACATCGTCGCCATGGGTATGCTCAAGAAGGAAGGGCACAACCCTGGATTCTGGGGATTTGTCAAGATCGGTCTGCCCTACACGATTATCGCGGTCATCGTCAGCGCTGGTTTCGTGTGGTTCATGTTCGGCGGTTGAGATAGCGTGATTCGACGGCCTGGATGTCGTTGAGCGGTTCCCTGCCAAGACTCTTACCGAGATCCTCGATGTGTTCTTCCAGGGCGCCGATGATTCCGTTGATCTTGCCGTGCACGATGTCCACGTAGCGGACGATCGAGTAGAAGTAGCTGCGTCTCATGGCCGCAAGATTTGCTTCGAGGTCTTCCTGCATTTCCAGCGCTTCTTCGATGATGGTGTCGCAATACATGCCTGCAGGTCCGCGTTTGCCGTCGCGCAGCCCTCGTATCACGCGCAGGTACTCGGTGTTTGCCTGGAATGCGTCAAGGTGGTCTTCGTCGTAGAAGAATGCGTCGCGTCGGTCGCAAAGGGACGCGGCGCGTCGGACGGCGTCCATGTCGTATGGTCTGACGGTCCGGTCGTGTCGGCTGCTCTCAACAAGAGAGAGCACCTGTTCGTCTTTGGCCGCAAGTCGCTTCGCTTGCGCGTCGCGGATATATTGAGTGATATCTCTTTGTGCTTGGCTCAACGCTTTGACATAGGCAAGCACTCCGACGTCGAGCCGGTGGAGCATGGGCCCGATGTCGCGGAGCAGGTGGCCGGTGATGTCCAGCTGCGGTGTCTGGATTGTCGATCCCTCTCCAGGTACGTACACGCAGATGTGTGTGTCTTTGGAGCTTCCTGTCTTGACTGCGTCGGGGGTGGCTTGGACCACGTAGATGTGGAATGTGTCGCTGTCGACTCGCATGAAGCTGTACTTGTCGTTCTCCTGCACGCAGGGCACGAAGCTGGGGGGGATGGATGTGATGTGCGTTTTCACCACGTCTCGTATTGACTCGAGCAGTGGTCGGTGGATGTCGACTTGGGTGTCAAGCGAGCATTGCTCGCCGCCGGTCTTCGCGTCGCGTTTGTGCTCGTCGGCATAGAGGATGAGGTCAAGATCGCCGCAGGGGTATCGCCACGTCGTGCGCTTGCCTGTCATGCGGTGACTCACTGCGCATTTCATATTTAAACTTGTTGACGCATTTCGGCCAGGAAGGCCGTTTCGTCCGGCTCAGTGGTGAATCGCAGAAGTCTCTTGATGGTTTGATGGGCGGTCGGGGGTTGGGGCTTGGGGGGGATGTTTGATTATCCTATTGTTTCCCCGAATATTTTTTAAAGTCCGCTTGGGCACAATCAAGGATGCGTGATTTGATTGAGAAGCTGGCGTTGGCAAACAGGCACAAGTACGGAAAGGCGGATGTCAATTCGGTCTTGGGCGCAGTCCTGCGCGAGGGGAAGCACGGAAAGGATGATGTCCCGAAAGTGAAGGTTCTCGTGGAATCCGCAGTCCTCAAGGTCAACGCGATGGACCCCAAGGATGTGGAGCGTCTTGCTAAGGACTTGCCGCAGAAGGCTCCTGCGCAGAAGAAGGATCTCAAACCTCTGACGGATGCCAAGAAGGGTCATGTCGTCATGAGGCTGGAGCCGAGTCCCTCGGGTCCTCTTCATGTGGGTCACGCATATGGCCTTCTGATCAATCATGAGTACGTCCGTCGCAACGATGGCCGCCTGATCATCCGCATATCGGACACGAATCCTGAGAACATCTATCCTCCTGCCTATGCTCTCATCCCTGAGGACGCCAGGTGGTTGACGGGTGGTGATGTCGAGGTCGTTGTGCAATCTGATCGCATGGATCTCTATTACGCCGTCGCGGAGAAGGTCATCGTCGAGGGTTTCGCCTATGTCTGCACGTGTTCCTCGGAGGAGTTCAAGGCATACTCGCAGAGGTTGCAGCCCTGTCCTTGTCGCTCCCTGGACCCTGAGACGCACGTCGAGCGTTGGGAGCAGATGCGTTCTGACGCCCCGATGGGTTGGGCGGTCGTGCGGATCAAGACGGATATGGCGCATAAGAATCCTGCGATGCGTGACTGGCCTGCCTTGAGGATCAATACGACGCCGCACCCGCGTCAGGCCAGCAAGTACAGGGTCTGGCCGATGATGAATTTCTGCGTGGCGGTGGACGATCACGACATGGGCATGACGCATGTCATCCATGGCAAGGACCATCACGATAACACCAAGCGCCAGCAGTATCTTTTCGATTACCTGCATTGGCAGGTGCCGCAGAGGTTGTTCTGGGGTCGCATCAATTTCGAGGACTTGCAGGTGAGTTGTTCCAAGACGCGCCCGCTCATCGAGTCGGGGCTGTTTGAGGGGTGGGATGACATCCGCATTCCGTTCATCGGCGCGCTGAGGCGCAGGGGCTTCCAGCCTGACGCTTTCCGTCGGTGGGCGATCGAGGTCGGTGTCTCGCTGAATGATAAGACGCTCACGTCCCAGGATTTCTATACGATGCTCAGCGCCTTCAACAAGGATGTCGTCGAGCCTACGGCGACCAGGCTGTTCTTCATTGCTGATCCGGTCCGCATCAAGGTCAAGGGCGCCCCGCGCAAGAAGGTGTCGATGCGCAAGCATCCTGATCATCCGTCCAGGGGTGTGCGTCATTTCGAGACTGCATCTGATTTCTTCATCGCCCAGCAGGACGTTCCCTATCTGGGGGACGGACTTATTCGCCTGATGGACTGCATCAATTTCATAAGCAAGGATGGTGAGTACGTATTCAAGAGCGAGGATTATGAGGAGTACAAGGTGCAGGGCCGCAGGATCATCCATTGGTTGCCTGCGGATGGTCCGACGGTGGATGTGGAGGTTCTCATGCCTGATCATACCCTAGTCAAGGGGTTCGCGGAGCAGGCGGTCCAAGATGTGAAGGTCGGTGACGTGGTGCAGCTTGAGCGCTTCGGGTTCTGTCGCCTTGACAGTGACGACGGTGTGTATCGTTTCTGGTTCGCGCATAGGTGAAGGTATGGGTGAGGAAGTCTGTAATCTGCCGACGGTGTGCGCGATCATTGAGCGTACCAGGGATGGCGTCAAGGAGGTCTTGATCCAGACGCGTTGGAAGCCTGATGCTGATCCCCGATATTCTGGCCGCATCGAGATCCCTGCGGGTCTCATCGAGCCGTACGAGGATGTGTACGCTGCCTTGCGCAGGGAGGTCAAGGAGGAGACTGGTCTTGAGGTGGTGAACGTGCTTGCCGACCAGCGGGGCCGCCTGTTCAGTGATGGCAAGGACGAGGCGTTCACATTCAAGCCGTTCTGTTGTTTCCAGCAGCTCAAGGACGGAAAGCCATGGCTTGGGTTTGCCTTCATCTGTCAGGTGGATGATGCGGTTCCGGTCCCTCAAGCAGATGAGGTGAGGGACATACGATGGGTTTCCATCGATGAGTTGGATCGTTTGACCACAGATGAGCCTGACCGTTTCTTCACATTGGTCCGTGGTGTCATGCGTGCGTATTTGGAGCGGGTTAAGTCACACTAGTTGAGAAGAGTGCTGCCTTGGAGAGTGATCCCGAGCATGCGATACGCATAGCGTATAAGACGCATGCGAGGTCTTCTCCCGCGACCGCAAGGGAGCGGTAAGCCTCCGCAGTACTCTTCCACCATGTGAGCTCAATTGATGTGACTTAACCTCTGGAGCGCAACCATTAAAAACACCCAGGATATCCAGCCTCTATGGATGTCGAAGAGTATCTCAAGCATGGCAAGGTGAATGTCTGGCCGAATCTGTTCGCGGTCGTCAAGGCGTCGCAATCGATGAAGGGGGCGTTCTGCACCATTGATGACCCTCAGGAGAAGACGGTCATCATCGAGGAGTCCAAGATTGAGGCCAAGCATGCGTTGTCCGTCCAGAAGGGATTCCGTGTGCTTACCTTCGACATGCTGGTTCCGTTCGGCATGGTCGGCTTTCTGGCCAAGGTCGGCAGGGCTCTTGCGGATGAGGATGTCAGTATTCTCAGCTATGCGTCATACTCGTCAGACCATATCATGGTCGCTGACCGGGATCTTGATCGCGCCATCAGCGCGCTGACTTCGTTGGGCCTGCAGATCGTGAGGTTATGATGCGTGCGGTCGTTAAGGTGAGGCCTGAGCCTGGCGCTCTTGAGATTGTCGACGTCCCTGTTCCGACGCCGCAGCAGGGGGAGGTCCGCATCAGGGTCAAGTATGCCTCGATCTGCGGGACGGACGTGCACATCTATTCTTGGGATGCGTGGGCGGCATCGAGGATCAAGACTCCTCTGGTCATAGGCCATGAGTTCGCCGGCGAGGTCGAGCTGCTTGGTCCTGGTGTTGAGGGCATCGAGGTCGGCGATTTCGTATCCGCGGAGGGTCACATGGCCTGCTGGTCATGCCATGTCTGTCAGGAGGGGAACGCGCATATCTGTCCCAAAGGAGCCATTCTGGGTGTCGACAGGCAGGGCTGTCTTGCGGAGTACGTCGTCGTTCCTGCGAAGAACGTCCAACCCTGTGATCCGAGCATCCCAAGGCACATCTGCAGCATCCAGGATCCGCTCGGCAATGCTGTGCACACGGCATGTGCGTACGATGTCAAAGGCAAGGTCGTCGTCGTCATGGGTGTGGGTCCCATTGGCGCCATGGCGATTGCCGTCCTGCGGCGTTACGGCGCCAAGACAATCATAGCTGTCGAGCGGAACAACGCCATGCGTGCCGCGATGGCGAAGGATATGGGTGCTGATGCCGTCGTGGATTATGAGAGTGTCAGCGTCGATCAATTCATCCAGAGATTCGGTTACGTGGATGTCGTGCTTGAGATGTCGGGAAGTCCGGCGGCGGTCCATAGCGCCATCAAGGTGCTCTCTCCTGGAGGCAAGATAGCTCTCTTGGGTCTCTATCACAAACCGGTCACCCTTGACTTGACGGATGATGTCGTGTTCAAGTACGTTACGATAAAGGGAATCACGGGGCGTCTCATGTTCGACACATGGGATCGCATGCGCCGGCTCTTCAAGGACAAGACGTTCGCGGCGGACATAAGCAGGGTCGTCACGCATCGTATGCCGTTCACTGATGTAGTCGAGGCCATGGACCTGATGAAGAAGGGTGAGTGCGGGAAGATCGTTCTCGAGTTCTGATCACGCTGCGTAGTGTCTCATCGGGTTCTGTGCGTAGTGCGTCGCTTGCATCATCCGGGAAAGATCGCACAGGTAGCTTCGCAGATCCTCGGGATTTCGTACGTGGGGTGCGCTGTCGAGTTCGGCGCGAAGCAGCCGCATCTCAAGCGCGAGGTCGCTGAACTGGTCGATGCGCTTCTCTGATCCTTTGATGAATGTGCGTCTCAGCGCGAGGTAGTCGAAGTGGGGCGTCGTCAGCGCGGTGTCATCGTCGCGCAGCTGATAGTCTCCAAGCGTCCTAGACAGCTCTTGTGTGTGTTGGAACGTGGTCGTTCGCCCCAGGATGTGGCGGTCGATCTCGATGGCGGCGTCTAGTGCGAGTTCTGACACGCGCAGCAAGGGGTATGCATGGGTGATTTCTCGTGGCTGTTGTGTTTGGTTCATGGACTGCGGTGAACCGACCTCGCTATTTATTCCTTTGCATCGGGCGCCTGGAGGTCTGTATCCATATTTTCGCCGCAATATTTTTAAAAGGAAGAGCTAAGGAATGACTATGGAGGCTAAGCACTGGGACGCCTTCGCGGATCAGAAGTCGTATTTCGACCGCGTCCACAGTCCGTTCGGGGATCCGACCACGAAACGCAGGTTCATGCGTCTTGTCATGCCTTTCTTTGACAGGCGAAAAGACACGATAGACTTGGGTACGGGCATTGGGAATCTCATACCTCATCTTGCCGAGTCGTTCAAGTCGGTCACGGCCGTTGATTTCTCGCCTGAGATGGTCGATTTCTGCCGCTCTCACCATCAAGCGAGCAATCTTTCTCTCGATGTCGCCGACATCAGGAATCTGCGCAGGTTCTATGGTTCCTTCGACGTGGCCTTCGCCGTCAATTCCATGCTCGGTCCAACAAGATCTGATCTGCGCAGGCAGTTCGCGGAAGCGTTCAGGACTTTGAGGGAGAATGGCACGTTGATCGCGGTCTTGCCGTCGATGGAGTCTGAGATCCATGTCGCCATGCGCGTCTTTGAGGAGCATATGCGGCGTCATCACGATGAGCGTGCCGCGCGCGCCGAGGCGGCAGCAGTCATAGGCAAGCACAGGCTTGATTTCATGCTGGGCAGGTTCCGATCGAGCCAGGGCGATCAGAAGTGGTGTTATCGTTTCGAGGTCATGGATCTTCTTGCGGAGGTCGGCTTCGCATCGACGAGTATCGATCGATTGCGATATCCTTGGAGCTCTCTGCCCAATGTCGAGATGGGCTTTGCGCGGCATCCCGGGCCATGGGATTGGTTCGTCGTCGCCAAGAGATGATCACTTCTTTCGCGCTTGCACGATCACCAGGAATGACCAGTCTGGCACCGCGACGAGTCTGTTGTATGCGCGATGGAGAGGGAGGCTCTTGGAAGGAGACATCATTGTGAATGCCGAGATGAGTGGATAGGTGGGGAAGATGCCTTTCTTCTTCTCGACAGAAAACCCTTGCTTGCGCAGCATGCGCACATATTCAGCGATTGCCCGGTCGCCTTTGTGCCTTGTCTCGTCGATTGCAGTGCGGATGGGTTTTCCCAGGACAAGGAAGCTCAGTCGCGACGCCAGATGCGCCAGGTTCGGCAGGCTCAGCACGACGATCCCTCCTTTCTTGAGGATGCGGTGGATCTCGCGCAGCGCATCGTACTGCTCGGAGAATTCGAAGTGTTCGAGCACGTCGAGCAGCAGCACGACATCGAACGATCGGTCTGCGAACGGCATCGCCAGGATGTTGCCCTTAGTGACGTGCTTCGAGCCGTAGTTGTAGTCGAGTCCGATGATGTTGTATCCGCGCGCGCGGTATTCCTGCACGAGCAGGCCTTCTCCGCATCCTAGGTCGACGATGGCCTTGCGTTTCCCGATCGAGTCCAGGATCTTGTGGATGTGCTTCATCTTCTCGATATAGATCGGGTAGTATTTCCAGTTCTTGTCGAGGTGGGTATGGTAGTCCCCCTTTTCCTTGTATTCTCCTGTTCTGCTGGTCATGGTGGAAGTATTCCTTTTCATATTATATGGTTTGTGCTTCTATGAATCGCTTGATGATGTCGGTGTTCCTGACCTCAGGGTGGAATTGCACGCCGACGAGCGGAAGCGTCTTGTGCCGTATCGCCTGGACGCATGTGGAAGACTCTGCCATGATGTCGAATGCATGGAGATTCTTCTTGTCTGCGGCGTACTGGTGCAGCGCGTACGCTTCGAATGGCTGATCGCCGATGATTGACCCGCTGACGAGCGCATTGATTGCGGTCATCCCTATTTCCTGCGAAGGGATCAATGTTCCTCCGAATGCCGTGCAGATGATTTCGCATCCTCCGCAGATGCCAAGCACTGGTGTCCTGCAGGTCGCAAGCCACGCGAAAGATGCAGGGTCTGACAGGAACGCGTTGTCTGCGAGCGCGGTTCCGCAGATGATGATGCGGCTCGCCGAGTCGATGTCGGCGGCGGTCACGTCGCGATAGTGCTTTGTGATGTGGATCTGTTCTCCTAGCGCGCGGACGACTGCCCCTGCGAATTCGCTGCGACTCAATTCTTCCGCGCAGATCTCGATGATGAGGATCAAGTCAGCGTCGCCTCCGTGATGCGCAGGATGCCGCTGTGGTTGGCGTATTCGGTCGAGCTCTTCTTGATGGTGATGCGCTTTCGCCATGAGGGTGCAAACAAGGTCAGGGTCTCGAGTTCTCCTCCTTCTCCGCTTGGATTGATGCCGAATCGCGTTTGCATGGCGGCTAGTTCCGTGATCATTGACGAGTCCAGCTTTCGTCCGAGCCATGTCTCGTCGAATGGATATCCGAAGACGCCCGTGATGATGACTTCGAATCCCGCGTCGACAAGCGCATGAAGGTACTGGATCTGTTCTCGCTTCCATAGCGGGTTGAAGGACCACAGCCCCAGTTCGTGGCACACGCGTTGGATGCGTGTCGCTTGGTAGACTGATTCAATCGCTCCGCTCACCACTCCTTG
>JBDRLR010000189.1:0-2073 GCA_043812855.1 Nanobdellota archaeon
GTCATCATGAACCCTCCCTTCGGATCGCAGAAGAAAGGATACGACGTGCAATTCCTCGACCGCGCCCTGAAACTGGCCCCCATCATCTACTCGCTGCACAACGCGCAAACCGAAGAATACCTTGCCAGATACGCCTCGAACAACGGTCTGCGCATCGACCGTACCTACCGCTACGACATGCCGCTCAAGAAGACCATGCAGCACCACACCCGCAGACTGCTACGTATAGCCGTGATCGGACTGCGATTGACGCGATGATGCGTGTAGAACGTCGTGGTTGCTGCCCTTACTGGCGAGCGTCATTATTCTTATGCGGGCGTCGACAGGGGGGACGTCCCAGCACCCTTTAGGAAGGGATGCATCGAAACAGGAGGCACTTACAGTCCCTCATCGTGGCAATCTTGCAAGAAGCGTGCCACGATGTGGGCTTGCAGGCGTAGACTGCAACCCACCTCGCCGCGCGGGAAACGCTTGCGTTTCCGTGGGCCGAAAACCTTTGGTTTTCGAGCCGCAACTCGCGAAAGGGTTGACGGGGGATGTCGACCCGTAAGAACAGCAGACAACTCGAACAGGGCAGCAACAACTACACCACATTCACTTTCTGCGCATCATACACGATAGAAAGGATTATATACTCCCACGACGAGGAATAGACAATTAGGAGGTCACCATCAAGGAGGTCACCATCATGGCAATGAAACCGCAGGAAGAACAAGTCTTCAACGAAATATGCGCAAAGGTACTCTCGATCAAGAACCTCGCACTCACCACGCGTACAATATCCCAGCGCGACCGAGAAATCATCAATGCAGAGATAGACCAGATCGGCAAGAAGCTCAACGGAGTCATCAGGCCGCTGCTCAACAAGTAAATCCCTCGTCGGGAACAAAGGCAAAAAGACAGAAGAGACGAAGGAACCTTTAAAAATCGGCTCTCGCGTCCCAATGGCATGACTACGCCCGACCTTGCCGCACGGATCCAGCATCTGTCCGACGGTATCCAGCATCTCACGTACCGATTCTCAGCAGACTTCGGATACGACGACGCAGCACTGGACTCTTTGAGCGAAGATATCGACGCGCGCCTTGGAGGGGCCCTGACCATCACCACCAAAGACAGCGCGCATGCAGACTATACCCTCCTGAACGCCGTCGACCCACAGATACTGCTCGAATGCGAGCAACGCGTTGCCGCCATCGCCTCGGAAATGCACTCCCATCCGCTCTACGCAGAAGCCGTCGCTGCATACCAAGTAGGCAACCAACGCCTCCTCGCCAAACTGATCCCTCGCATCTTCACCGTGGACCCTGTCAAGAAGGACATCAAGCTCTTCCACGGCATCAGCATGCGATCCGTCCAGCACGGAACCGCAGGCATAGACTACAAAGACGAAAGCGAACCTGTGGACCAATGGATATCGCCCGCAGACTACGTCGACCGCGTGCTTGGCATCCGCGAAGAAGGCCTGCTGCCCTCCCAAGGAAACCACCACAATATCGACGATGCGCTGCGCGCCGTGTTCTGCGTCGACAAACCCTACGACACCTATGGTATCCTCTTCTTCGCAATGAATCCGGTCAGGGAGAAGCACGCCGTCTTCGACGCAGGATACATCGATGGCCACGAACACCTCATCTACACGCCACGGCTCAAAGTCCCCATGACGCTGCACGTGAAGATCGGCGACCACCTCGACAGGATGCTGAACCACGTCTTCAAGGGTGAGGCGGAACAGGCGGCCGCGGAGAAGTACGCGGAGCATGTGGCATTGGAGCTGAGCGAGCGCCGCGTCGCATTCAGCATGGCGACCTATTTCGACACCGACGTCGATGAACCTGAACTGTACAACGAATTCTAGACCAAACACTAATAAATCCGCCGGCAATTCCTGATGTCATGATCGACGTCTATCTCATCCGCCACGCCGAATCAGAAGGCAACATGCGCGACCACCTCATCGGAGGACGGAGCAACGAGTACGACATCACTGTGCGCGGCAAGATGCAGCTCATCGCACTCGCCGACCGCCTCAACCGAGAACACGTCCGATTCGATGCGGTGTGGGCATCGCCC
>JBDRLR010000190.1:0-7010 GCA_043812855.1 Nanobdellota archaeon
CTCGCCGACGAGAACCTGATCCTCCACAAGGACCTCCAGCTCGACCTGACCATGCGCGGCAACGTCGACATCATCAAGACAGGACCCCGATACTACGTCGACTACGTCACGACCAACCTGAGCTGGTACCCGCGGACCGGCACACACCAGACCGTCGAGACGATGACGACCGACCCGACCGCCATCATCGACGACGTCATCTCATTCCACTGGGACCAGCCCACGACGACCAACCTGCAATTCCGCGTCCAGACGAGCCTGACCACGCGCAACGACTTCGTCAAAGTCCAAAAACGCATTCCCTTCCCCCTTCGCAACCTCCCCTTGGAGATGAGGACGTACCTCGACCCCGGAGAGATCAGCGACAGCACCCCAGAGATCACGCAGTTGGCCCAAGACCTCGCTGAAGGCCAGACCGACCTGTACCAGGTCGTCTTCAACCTGGCCGACTGGACCAAACAGAACATCAACTACGAACTGACGACCACCAACGTGGACGCCACGCAGAAGGCGTCATGGGTCCTCGCGAACAGGCAAGGAGTATGCGACGAGCTCACCAGCCTCTTCATCTCACTCAACCGGGCGCTCGGCATCCCCGCCAAATTCGTGTCCGGCGTTTCATGGACCGACCTTGACAGCTTCGATCGGAACTGGCTGCCGCACGGATGGGCCGAAGTCTACTTCCCCGGCGTCGGATGGGTACCATTCGACGTGACGTATCGCGAGATGGGATACCTGGACGCCGCGCACATCAAGCTCAAAGAGACCCCGGACGCCAAAGATTCCTCAGTCAACTACGTCGGGAACGGCCGGGACATGGAACTGCGGACGCACCCGATGGAATTCGACGTCGTCGTCAAGGACAAGGGGGCCGCGGTGCCTCCACTGGTGAAAGTATCCCTCGCGCTGGAACACGACACCGTCAGCATCGGAAGCTACAACCTCCTCAAGGCAACGGTTGAGAACCCCTGGGACTTCTACCTCACGGCCGACCTGATGCTCTCCAACACCCAAGACATCGAACTTGTCGATGGAGACTACCGCACCAGCCTGCTTCTTGCGCCCAAATCCAAACGGACGCTGCTGTGGATCATCCGCGTCTCACCAGACCTGAGCAGAGACTACCGCTACACATTCCCCATGGAGCTTCGCGACATCCGCGGCGCCACCGCGAAAGCGTCCTTTCAGGCCGACCGGAACACAGCCATCGTCCAATACAACGACGTCCAGAAACTCATCAAGACCAAGAAAGCGGTCGACACCGACGACATCCGCGTCGCATGCGAGAGCGACATGCGCACCGTGTACATCGGCGACGACGTGCGCATCGACTGCACCGTGACCAGCCAAGAGGACAAACCCTACCAACTCAACCTGTGCTTCGATGACTGCGAAGCGGTCACCCTGGCCGCGTACGGAAGCCTAGAGAGGACGTACGAGGCGACCATGCAGGACGTCGGCGTGCAGACCCTCATCTTCGAGGCCAAGAACAACGCAGTCAAGAAGGCAAGCTACATCGTCCTTGATGTGCTCGACCCGCCCGACCTGACCATCTACAACGTCAGCGCCCCATCGACGATGGCCTTCGGCGAAGAAGGAGAGATCGCATTCACCCTCATGACGAACTCGGAGGCGCCCGCGCGCAACGTGGAGATACACTTGGTGCACCCCTATCTCACCAAAGACTGGAAATTCGATCAGTTCAGCGGGGAACAACGCTTCATCGTCTACTTCTACGGAAACAACCTCAAATACGGAGACAACACGTTCACCATTCGGATCTCCTACGAAGACGAGCACGGCGCGCGATACACCGACGAGCAGAGCGTCATGGTGAGGCTCGACAAGGCGAATCTTTGGCAACGCTTCATCCTCTGGGCGCAGGGCGTGGAGCACGGGATATTCAATTGAGCATTTCCGCTAATTATCACGCGTATCAAGAGCCCCAGAACAGTTCAAGTCATATTTAAGAATCAAATAGCATTCTTCTCCGATATGGTGGCCAAAGATCATAATACAGTCACATACGGTCCCCATCTGTTTCCAGGTGGTCCAGAACCATATATCAGAAGAAGTGATCTGGAAATCAGCACTGGAGAAGCCCATAGAAATATCAGAGACACTCTGGTCGCCGCATTCAGCAATGGAAATCCTCATTCAATTCTAGCTCAGGTGTCAGAAAGATTCGGTCTGGAATGTGACACGCCAGCAAGACTAGCATTCATGAATTATGGAAATATGCAATTAGTCTATCTTGCGACTTTGGCAGATGATGTACGAGTAGCGGCATTGATAAACCAGCCGCACACCCCCTTAGGCAAAGTAAGAGAAGAATTCGATACCCTTCAAAGACTTGTCGAGATCGATCCCCGTTTTGTTGTAGAACCTCTCGCACATTTCTCTATGCGAGGAAAAGGGCATGAACTGTATGCGTCGAGATATGTAGATAATGCCATGTGCATCGCAGTCAATGGCGGCCAAGGCGTATATGATCCTCTTCCAAGATATCATTTTGAAGGATTTGCTCCAGAGATCAGCCATGCAGTGAATTCAACCATGATCGCCCTTCTTGTCAATTATCATGATGGTGAACGTGGCAAGGGAATATCAAAAACACAAACCAGTGGAGATGATTTCATACTCACCAGAGATTTCACAAAAGACAATCCCTCCACTGTCCAACCCAATATGCGGCTGATCGCCGCTAGAGGTCTCATTGATGTCTCTTTGGATGCATATCTTGCTATAGTAAGGCAGGAGTTCTTGATCGGCACTAATCGTGATGATCCTGCTGTCTTGAATGGGCAGATGCGCGTGAACACCAGGTCTGCATTGCCGATGACTGAGCAAGAGATAGAAGACGGGATCGAATTAGGTTTAAGGTTGAGAGAACAACGGGGAGTATAGTAGATTTATCTTCTGGGGCTCTATTGATAAACATTTATAAAAAGACCCTTGTTCTAGGGGAACATGACCCTTAAGATCGTGCCGGACACCTCAGTCATCATCGAAGGCATCCTCTCAGACCAGATCAAGAGCAAAGAGATCAAGCCGACGCAGATCATCATCCACGAAGCGGTCATGGCTGAGCTTGAGGCGCAGGCCAACCGCAATCTTGAGATCGGATTCCAAGGCCTCGACGAGATCAAACGTCTGCGCGAAGCCTGCGGAACCAGAATACCTATCGCGTTCAAAGGAAGCAGACCCACCGATTTCGAGATCCGCCACGCCAAGGCCGGCGAGATCGACAGCCTGATACGGCAATTGGCCGCCGACGAGGGAGCCACGCTCATCACCGGCGACAAGGTCCAGGCGCTCGTCGCCGAATCCAAAGGCATCAGCGTCAAACTCATCCACTTCGAAGAGAAGAAAGAGAAATTCGTCCTCGTATCCTACTTCGACAAGCACACCATGAGCGTGCACCTGCGCGAGAACACCAAAGCCCACGCCAAGAAAGGCAGGCCAGGCGCATGGAAGTACGAGCAGATCGGAAAGGAGAACCTCGACCGCCCCTTCATGCAGCAGCTCATCAAAGACATCATCCGCCAGGCCAAGATGGACGAGGACGCCTTCATCGAAGTCGAACGGAAGGGCAGCGTGATCATCCAATACGGCGACTTTCGTATCATCACTGCGCGACCGCCGTTTGCCGACGGATACGAAGTCACGGCCGTGCGGCCCGTGGCCAAACTCGCACTTGAAGACTACCACCTGTCCACACGGCTCCTCGAGCGCATCGACAGCCACGCCGAAGGCATCCTCATCGCGGGCGCGCCCGGCAACGGCAAGAGCACCTTCGCGCAAGCGATGGCCGAACACTACGCATCCAAGGGCCGCATCGTCAAGACCCTGGAAGCACCCAGGGACCTGAACGTCTCAGACTCAATCACGCAGTACTCGCTTACGGCGGGCTCAGCAGGCGAAGTACAGGACATCCTGCTCCTGAGCAGACCCGACCACGTCATCTTCGATGAGATGCGAAGCCAAGACCACTTCAGGCTCTTCTCCGACCTGCGCCTCGCAGGGGTCGGTATGGCAGGCGTCATCCACGGAGGCACGACGATCGAGGCCATCCAACGCTTCATCGGCAAGATCGAGCTTGGCATCATCCCCCACATCATCGACACCGTCATCTTCATCAAGGAAGGCAAGGTCCACAGCGTCTACCGCGTATCCATGGCCGTCAAGGTCCCAAGCGGCATGATGGAGGCAGACCTCGCCCGACCCGTCGTGTCCGTCACTGACTTCGAGACTGAGAAGACCGCATTCGAGATCTACACCTACGGAGAGCAGACCATGGTCCTGCCTGTGGGGCTTGAGATATCGACGCCCATGCGCCTTCTTGCCGCCGACCGCATCAAGATGGAATTCTCCCGACACGACGTCCGCGTGGAACTCCTCGGCGAAGGACGATGCAGGGTCTATGCTCCCGCAAGTGCGAAGAAAGAGATCATCGGTGTGGGCGGCGCCCGCATCAGAGGCATCGAAGAGAAGCTTGGCATCAGCATCGAGCTTGCCACACTCGACGAGATCCCTACCAGGGCACACGTCAAGGCGGTCGCGTTCCAGCACGCCATCGACAAGAAACACATCACGCTGACCGTACCAGGAGCAGAGAACACGGACGTGCGGATTATGGTGAACGGCGAGGCCCTTTGCACCGCAAAGACGTCCAAGAAAGGCATCATCCATCTGACACGCAAGAACGCAGCGGGAAAGAAGCTCGTCGATGCGCTCAATGAAGGGACCGTGACGGTTCGCGTGTAATCACTTTTTCTTGTCCTGACGCAGATTCCCGATCTTCTTGTACGCGATGAAGATGATCAAGAGCAGTTCGCACAGCATCACGATCGGCCGCACGATGCGGTCAAGCGCGCCGAAACTGCGCACAGTCCCGTAGAAGAGGGCGAATGTTCCCCCCAGCATCAGGCCAGTGCCGATCCACTCATTGAGCGAGTTCGCGTCGGCAGGCAGATACAGCCCGACGAAGATCGCGATCAGCGCAAGCACCGCCGAAATGTAGAATATATAGAGATTGTGCACATCATTTGCATCGTTAAACGCGGCCTGGCATGTGTTGCACCTAAAATCCGTGGCGCAGCCATCGGCATCATAGATATACTCGATATACCCCTTCCGGGCGCTGCACGCATCCACCTCTTGTGTCGGCGCGGAGACGCTGGTCGGACAAGACTCAGCAGTCTTGGCATCAGGGTACGGCCGCGAATACGCATTGGTCGGACAGAAATCATCGTACTGCGGCTGCGGATACACCGCTTCAATCGCCGTGAAGACAAACACGGCGAACAAGACGGCGATGACGAAGATGATGATGATCTTGCGGATATCGACCATCATCGGGGACTGATGTCAGGATATATAAATCTACTGACTTAGCAATCATTATAAATGCAGCCCACTACAGCGCACCATGCACGAATCGAAACTGGCTCGAATTCCCGCTGTCCTTATAATCCTGGCGATCCTCGTCTCCTGCGCACCCGCAGAGCGTCCCATCCAAGGGAACGGACCGCAAGCGGCCTGCGAGCGGGCAAGGGGAATATGGACTGATTTCGACTACGACTGCGCGGACACCTGCGCAGATGCGACGCGAGAAGACCGACTCTGCAGCAAGGAACAGACAGAAGGCTGCGACTGCGGAGAAGGACGATGCTGGAACGGAATCAGCTGCGTCGACCTATCATTCAATACGGTCCCTGACGCAGAACCAGACGACGAACAACCTGCCGATGACGGATTCCTCATGCCACCGATGCCCCCCAGCGAGACGGGACAAGGAGCGCCAAGCGGCATACACGGCGAAGCGACGATCGGCCCGCAATGCCCCGTCGCGCAGTTCCCCACGCCGAGTGAGTGCGAGGACAAACCGTACCAGACAGAGCTTACGATCATTGACGAGGGAGGCTACGCGACACGGATAACCACTGACGCCGATGGACGATTCAGCGCCTATCTGGGACCTGGAAGCTACACTATCTACCCTGAAGGCACCGAGCCCGACGGCGTCCAAGCTGCCATCTTTCCGAGAGCATCACCTATGGACGTAGAGGTGAGGCGGGGCCAATGGACTCAAGTCACCATCATGTACGACACAGGCATACGATAGGAGGAGAACATGGGAGAATTCCTGGATCACACGGTCAATGACATGGCAGTCATGGCGGCAATCCAGATGTACACCAAGAAGGATAGCCCCGAACGGAAGTACGTGACCGATACGCTACGCTTCCTCTTCCACGAGTGGCAAGGCCTGCACGACATCAAAGAGGTCAACATCGACCCGAGGACCCAGGAAGTCCTCATCCTGCGCGGCAAAGGCATCCAGCATCTGATGAACGCGGAGCGACAAGGATTCATCGCGACCCTGCGCGGCCGATTCGGCGCCGACGCCGACGAAAGAGTCAATGTGCAGGAAGTGTTCGCCATCATCCACTTCAAGGATTCCATGATCGACCCGTACATGAACCTGCGCGTCAAATTCATCATCATGGAAGCGAACGGAAAGCATGCCCACGTGTTCGCCTGCAGGTATGCATATCCATTCAACCGGAACCGCTTCGCATTCACCCAGATGGCGCTCCATCAAGGACACACGCAGATGGAGCACGTCAAGATCATCTAAGGCACGAGGCGTCGCCCGTCCTCTCAATGTAGTGCTGATGATATTCCTCAGCGCGATCGAATGTTGTCGTCGGCTCGATACGAGTCGCAATCGGCTTTGAGCGCTTCTTCTGCTGCGCCATAAGCGACTTCTCCGCCGCGGCCTTCTGTGCCGTCGAATGATAGAATATCACGGAGCGATACTGCGTGCCGCGGTCAGGACCCTGACGGTCGACCTGCGTCGGATCATGGATGGACCAGAAGACCGCCAGCAGCTTGTCATAGGATATCCGCTTGGGATCGAAGGTCACCTGACACACCTCGACATGTCCCGTATCCCCAGCGCAGACGTCCTTGTACGAAGGATTCTTGGTCGTGCCACCCATGAA
>JBDRLR010000191.1:0-3690 GCA_043812855.1 Nanobdellota archaeon
GCAAAGAACATCGCAGGCATCGCATTGCTGCCCGTGAAACTCATCGCATTCGTCGTCGTCACCTACCTCACCTACAGGATCTTCCCAGCCATCCTGCGCGGCATCCGAAAAGAGCGGAGCAGGATCGCGACGTTCAGCGGCGTGCTCATCTTCTGCCTCATCGTGGCGAGCATCTCACAGAAACTAGGCCTCGGCACCATGGTCGGCGCGTTCATCGCAGGCATCATCATCCACCTCTCCGAACACAAGAAATGGGAACACCTGGAGATCGTCAAGGAACTGGAGATCTTCACGTTCGCGTTCATCATCCCATTCTTCTTCATCAACATCGGCCTGAACTTCGACTACACGAGCCTGACGACCAACCTGTGGCTGACGGCAGTCATCGTCATCGTCGGCACCGCAGGAAAACTGCTGGGCAGCATGCTGGTGACACCATGGACATCCTTCTCGCTGCAGCAGACCCACGTCATCGGATGGGGAATGAACTCCCGTGGAGCGGTCGAGCTCGTCATGGCGCAGATCGCCCGCGACAACGGACTGATCACCAGCGACGTGTACAGCGGACTGATCGTGATGGCCATCCTGACGACGCTCGCATTCCCCTTCATCGTCAAGGGAATCATCTCACGCAACCGTCACGTGATGGACTGAAAGCAACTGATTTATACTAGGCCGCATTCACCCACTCATATGCAGCGAATCCTCATCGGAACCAACAACCACGCGAAGGTTGAGCGCTGGCAGCAGACACTGGGCATGTACGCCATCGTAACGCCCGCACAGCTGGGCCTCATCGTCAATGTCAAGGAAGGGATGATTAGCGTCATCGAGAATTCGCAGACGAAAGCCAAGATGTATGCGAAAGCCAGCGGCCTGGTGACGATCAGCCAAGACGACGCATTCTACATCGATGCCCTCGGCGGCCTGCCAGGAATCGCGGTGCGACGATGGGGCGGCGCGTTGCCTGACAACGTGAGCGACGAAGACTGGCTAGCATACTTCAGGTCGAAGATAGCGCACCTCGACAACCTGCGCGGCCATTTCGAGATCGCGGTGAGCGTCGCGAATCCCCACGGCGACGTCAAGACACGGACGTACACCCGACCGGGCACCATCGACCCGTCCAAGCTCGACGCACCCCATTCACAAGGGTATCCTATCTCGGCATCATTCGTGCGCGACGGCATCAATAAGACCTGGCACGAGATGAACCTTGAGGAACAGATGCAGTACAACGCAGACATGACCATCTATGTCAAAGACGCAATCACCGCGCTGACCCGCTGACCTTCACGATCGGAGCATCCGCAGATACGCATGGACCAGATTGAGGGCGGCGCTCGTCCTGCACGCAGTGCCCGTGCGCAACTCCTCATTGCCTCCCGAGATGAAGCCAAGAAGATACGCCTGCGGATCAACCACGATCGAACCCGAATCACCCCTCTGCCCAGGATACAGAAGAGAGAAATGATTGGGGAACTCCTCCAACCCCCCCTCAGACCAGCGAACATAACTGCCGCCAAGGCCGCTCGGGTTCAGCACACCATACTTGCGCCGGACACCTGAGTCTTTGCGCGAAACGACCTCGACAGCTCCCTCCTTCAGACAGCCATCAAGACCCAACCGATAGACGCGCGCAGCCGGCCGCTTGGGGATGTCCGCCTTGGCCAAGACCAGATCCTCAGAACCATAATTAACCCTGCCAGGCAACACATCATACCAAATTCCTGCAGAGGTGCGGACCCTGGCACCCAAAGAAGTCGCCAGACAATGGGCAGCCGTGAGAAAGTAGCCATCATCAGTGATGAGCAGTCCATTCCCCTGACCCACCATCGTCAAACCATCCCGAGGCGGCAGACGCTCATGAACTGTCAACAAACCTTGCTCCAGAGACCTCTTGGCATCCGCCACAGGCATATCCTGCGCCCAGTACAGATTCTGTACGAAGCGCTCCAGCATAGAGCGATCAGTATCTCTATCCCGACCGACCATCCAGCGCTTCGGCGGCAACATGACGAAACGAAGCACATACTGACTTAAGAAACATTCCGGGCGAAATTCGAGAATATTTCGGGTCAATGCGTGACCGGACGCCAGTAAATGCAACGATTCGATGGACAAATGGCCTGAATTGAAAAAATACCACTAATTAGCTATATAGAAAACAATATACGCGAATGCATATAAATTCAGCACACTCAACCCTTCCATGGTCGAATTCAGGCGCGACTTCTCCGACATCGATCGTATCCTCGCCCTCAAGAAGAAGAAAGAAGGCATCGAAAAGGAACTCAACAAGATCCGGGCCGAGAAAGAGGAAGAGCTCAAACGCACCGACAAAGAAGTCGAAAAAGGCCTGCGACAGATCCAGGAGAAGCAAGAGACCGAGCG
Source organism: Nanobdellota archaeon (assembly GCA_043812855.1). Taxonomy (GTDB): domain Archaea; phylum Nanobdellota; class Nanobdellia; order Woesearchaeales; family JAHJEM01; genus JBDRLR01. Next base: position 2,395 of record JBDRLR010000191.1, read on the forward strand.
GACCGCGGAGATCGAGCACGCGATGAAGCTCGAGCGAGAGAAGATGGCGCTCGAGCGCATGCTACGCGAAGAGATGAGCAACCTCTCAAGCCAGAACGCGGTGATGCTGAATGCGAGTTCACTTGAAGCCGAGACGGAAGCGGCATTCCGCCAGAACCTGCGGACCGAGAACTACCGCCCAGAACAGATCTACAACGTCCTGCTGCAGACCCCTAGAATCGAAGGCGCACGTGAATACACCATGCAGACCATCGACGGCATCCCAAGCGACGTCGACCTCACCGGAACCTACACCAGACCCACCACACGAGCAGGAGAATCACCCATCCACCAGCAATACAAATCATTCTCCGACGAAGCACGCGAATACACGAACGACACGAGCAGGATCCTCAAACTGCTCAACTACAGAACCTAGATATCCTTTCTTGGATGACTGCTCTTGACGACATTCGACATCGCCTCGACGAAATCCTTGGCGTTGGAGACGTACTGATCAAACTCGGCGCCCGTGACGTGCCGCATATCCTTATGGATGATGTCCTTATACATCTTATAGAAGAACCTCATCGTGTCGATGTGCGCCTTGGTGACCAGCTTGGTCTCGAGCAGCTTGGACTCCATAAGGTCAGGGATATGCGCAGGCGTCGGTGAGACCTCACCCGTCGACATGATGGCCGCGTGCGCCGCGTCGATGACGGCCCAATACAGATCGACACACCCCTGCACGATCCGCCACTGAGCATTCAGCAGAGCCGCCCTCGACCTGCCCTCATACGCATAGACACTCTCCACGCTCGGATGCATCCTGCCATCACTAAGAAGCATCTGCGCAGGACCAAAGAACCCCGTATCATAGATGCCGACGCCATCACGGAGCATATTGATGATGATCGGGTCGCCGACACGGATGCCATCCCAGAAACTGGTGAGCTTGAGCGTATTGATGTGCAACTTCTGACTTATCTTGCCCGCCACGTTAGCGACGATGACCCTGTACGCCGAGATGACCTCAGGACTGACGACGATGGTGGCGTCATCCACGATGAGCATGATGTCGATATCGCTCTTGTCGACCTTCTCAGAACGATGCGTGCCGCTACCAAAGAAGATGACCGCCCGCAAGAACTCACCGAGCTCAAGCCTGATCTGGTGCGCAAACCGCTGAGCGACATCCATGTCCTTAGGATCCCACGACAAGGACCCGGACGGACTGCGCCGCTGCACATCAAAGTCCACTTACCCACCTCTTTTCCAGGCAATGACAAGTTTTTCTATATATACTTACTGATTTTC
>JBDRLR010000192.1:0-3694 GCA_043812855.1 Nanobdellota archaeon
TAGCTCTTGATCTCTTCTTCGACGCGTGCGCAGTCGCGCAGGAAGTCGTACTCGGCGCGCTTGATGTAGTTGCGGAAGAAGTATTTGTCGAAGAGCGTGTGCAGGAAGAAGTAGGTCGGAGTCTTGGCCCATTTGTTCTCGTAGTCGGTCAGCAGGTACGCGTCGTACGATATCTCGACGCGTGATTTCTGCAGGTGCTGCTTGACGCCGGAGATCTCGACGTCGACGTCCTGCACTTCGAAGAAGACCATGTAGAGTCGCAGCTCGAACCGTACGTTGTCGGACACCTTCTTGTAGGGGAACATCTCGACCGTGATCTGCTTTCCTTCCTCGTAGACCGCTTGGTAGTTCTTCGTCTCGCGTTTGTCGTATCCGCGTTCCTTGAACCACATGTCGAGCAGGCGAAGGAATTCCCGAACGTCCAGCAGACCTTCGTACATGAGCTGCTTGTTGTCAACCAGTGTCTTGAATTCTGTCATGTTAATCGTATGCGTTGTCTTGTCCGTACATGCCTAGGTATTTCTTTATTTCGGTGTGCAGGTCGTACGTCTGGTATTCCAGCTGGTCCACATAGCGGAGCTCTATCTCTCTGCGGTGCGTCTCCCAGTAGAGCTTTCCGAGCAGCTTTCCGGCGCGTCCTTTGGCGAAGATGTTGTTCCAGTCCATTTCGGTCTGGGTGTCCAGCTTGATGAGCATGCGTGCTTTGTACAGTTTGCGCTTGAGGTCGCCGTCGTCGACCTCCACTTCTTTGGCGCTCCACAGGTGGAACTGCACCTCGAAGTGGTATTTGATGTAGGGAGTGACGCGTTTCCAGTTCTTCCAGTCGATCTCGACCTCGTTGCCCAAGGGGGTGTCTGATTTGTCCTTGTAGCGGGTCTCGTGCCATTCGTAGCGTTGTCTGATGAACCAGGCCTGCATCATCCGGTACAGGCCTTCGAAGTCGAAGAGGCCGGTGTACTTGATGAAGAGGTTCTTGTTGACGACTTCCTTGTGGGGCACCCCCTGATTTCCGCAAGGAGCCTATTTAAATATTGCGGATGGAATACTTACGATTGAGCATCCGGGGATGCCATCCTTAAGGGCGAACGCCTTCTAGGGCGGCAGAAAGCGGACAAGGGGGTCGCCCCATCCGGGGAGATGTCCGCAGTCGGATTCAGGATGGAACGTTCGCTGGATGGCATCCTGACTATAGAATCTTCCGCACATAGAACACGCCCAGCGCAAGGACGCCAAGCAGGCACACGACGCCGATGGTGGACGCGGGCGTCGAGAATGAATAGGGCTCGTGCAAGGTCACCTTGCCCGCGATCAGGGCATCGTCGCATCCTGCGGTCTCGCAGGGGACGCACAGTGATCCGTCGCATATGGCTGTCTTGGAGACGTTGCCTGTGATGGTCGCGCTTCCGATCACCAGCAGGATGCTAAGGACGCTTGCGCCGAAGGCCAGTGCGAAGAGGATTTGGGCGTGCTTCATGCCCTGCCTTCCGCCTTGCTGATATATAAATATTGCTTTGGGACTCAACCCACACCTGCAGGTGCTGCCCTGCTCGCGTCATCGGTTACTATTCAAGGTCGACATCCCCCGACGGTGGCAACCCCCCTGTCGACCCCCTCAGAAGTGGGATGACGCTCGCCCTTAAGGGCAGCAGACCAACGGAACGACTACTTTCTACAAAGCCGACTCACCCGTAACCTTTATAAACAGCCCCCGTTTCTCGACCATATTCCCATTACCACTACCTTGCGTAGGAGGGAACCATCATGGATAAGCCGACGATCAAAAAGGCAATGAGTAAGGCGCGTGAGTCTTCTAAGCCCAGAAAGTTCAAGCAGTCCTTCGACTTGATCGTGAATCTCCAGGATCTCAATCTCAAGAACCCGACGGATCAGGTCGAGTTCTTCGCGAATCTGCACTATGACACGGGCCGTAAGATGACGGTGTGCGCCTTGACGGGGCCTGAGTTGACGGCGGAGGCGGAGAAGACGTGTGATTTCGTCATCAAGCAGCCTCAGTTCGAGGAGTATAAGGACAAGAGGAAGGCCAAGAAGCTGGCCGCCCAGTATGATTATTTCATCGCCCAGGCGAACATCATGCCGCAGGTCGCCACTGTGTTCGGTCGAGCCCTGGGTCCAAGAGGCAAGATGCCCAATCCCAAGGCGGGTTGTGTCGTGCCGGCGAATGCCACCCTCAAGCCCTTGGTGGACAGGCTCGCAAGCACGGTCAAGATATCTGCCAAGAAGTTGCCGATCGTGCAGATCCGTGTCGGAAAGGAGGACCAGTCAGAGGAGGAGGTCCTTGACAACATCTTCGTCATCTACGATCAGTTGCTCCATCACCTTCCTAAGGAGAAGAATAATATCAAGAATGCCTATCTGAAGCTGTCGATGGGCAAGCCGGTGAGGTTCTGATGGCCGAAGCGATCGTCAAGCATAAGGCTCATGTCGCTGCCAAGAAGAAGCAGGTGGTCGCAGACTTCAAGAAGCTCATCGACCAGTATGAGGTGATCGGCGCCGTCGATCTCGAGAATCTGCCTGCGCGTCAGTTGCAGGTCATGAAAGACAAGCTGCGCGGAAAGGTCGTGCTTCGCATGACGAAGAAGCGCCTGATGAATATCGCGCTGGATCAGAGCAAGAAAGAGGGCATCTCAAAGCTCAAGGATCACTTCCGAGGCATGCCTGCCCTGTTGTTCTCCAATGAGAATCCGTTCGGCCTGTATTCCACGATCAAGAAGAACAAGTCCAAGGCCCCGATCAAGGCGGGCCAGAAGGCTCCTAATGACATCGTTGTCCCTGCGGGGCCGACGAGTTTCGCGCCGGGTCCCGTCATCGGTGAGCTTGGCGCGTTCCGTATCAAGACTGGTATCGAGAATGGCAAGGTCGTCATCAAGGAGGACGCCGTCGTCGCCAAGGAAGGCACCATCATCAGCGCGAAGCTTGCAGGGATCCTTCAGCGTCTGGGCATCCAGCCAATGGAGATCGGTCTTGAGCTTCGAGCGGTCTATGAGAAGGGTGAGATCCTGACCAAGGCGGTCCTCGATGTGGATGAGGACAAGGTCTTCGCGCAGTTCCAGCAGGCCGCGTCCATGACGTTCAATCTCGCCTTCAACGCGGGCTTCCCGACGAAGGAGACCATCACGCACATGATCGCCAAGGCGGCAAATGACGCAAAGGCGCTGGCTATCGCGCAGGACATCCTGACCAGCGAGACGGCGCCGATGATCGTCGCAAAGGCTGAGCGTCAGGCTCGTGTCCTCAAGGAGAGCATTCCTGAGGCCGCAGCCACATCTTCTTCACCTGATTCAGAGGGTAGACAGGACGATAAGTAGACAGGTTGAGTCCGTAGTGCCAGCTCTCTATTTTTTTCATGCATGACCCAAGGAGGAACGTAAAATGGAATACGTATACGCTGCGATGATCCTGCACAAGGCAGGTAAAGAGATCAACGAAGGTGCGGTCAGAAAGATCCTCGAGGCCGCAGGCATCACGGTCGATGATGGTAAGGTCAAGGCGCTCGTCGCCGCTCTTGCCAGTGTCAATATCGAAGAGGCTATCAAGACCGCTGCGATCGCCGCCGCTCCAGCTGCTGCCGCTCCTGTCGAGCACAAGGCTGAGGAGAAGCCCAAGGCCAAGGAAGAGAAGAAGGATGATGGCGCCGCCGCCGCAGGATTGGGGGCCCTGTTCGGCTGATTTTTTT
>JBDRLR010000193.1:0-15225 GCA_043812855.1 Nanobdellota archaeon
CGACCACGGCGTCGCAGAGATACGCGAACCCGACAAGTGCACCGAATGGAACTGGTTCAGCTGGGACCGCCTGCCGTCCCCTTTGATGGTCGGCGTGGGAAACCTGCTCCACAGCGGATACCACCCGTTCCGGGACTGAATGCACTTCCACCAGCCACCACAACCATAGCTTTATAAAGGACCCTTGTTTTTGGATTGCCATTGAGCCGATAGGGTTCATTGGAGAACAAGAATGGAAAGAAGGTTCGGGGGCGGTGGTAATGATCGTGGCCCGCAAAGGTTCGGAACAGGTCCGAGAGAGATGCATAAGGCAACGTGCGCTGACTGTGGCAATGAGTGCGAAGTACCCTTCAAGCCAAGCGCAGGCAGGCAAGTCTACTGCAAGGAATGCTATCAGTCCCATAAGAAATTCTAGATCTTTGGATCATAGGTAGCTCACTTTTTTCATTTCTCTTTTTTTCTTCTTTTGCAAAGTAATAAATAGTCATATCCTCGCCGCTTGCAGCCATGGAATGGTACACAATCATCGGACGCTTCATCCTCATCTTCCTTCTGGCATTCTTCTTCGGCATACAGCGGCAACGCGCGCACAAACCAATCGGCTTTGGCACCTTCATCTTCGTGTCCTGCGGCGCCGCGGCGCTTGCCATCGTAGCCATGACACACAGCGCAACGAATCCCTTGCCTCTGCTGTCCGCCATCGTGACGGGCATCGGCTTTCTGGGAGCTGGCGCGCTCATCAAGACGACCGATAAGATATTCGGATTCACGACCGCCGCAGGCATCTGGGCATTCGCAGTCCTCGGCCTGACTATTGGAGTCGGGGACTACCTGGTCGCGTCCATCCTGTACGCAATCATGTGGAGCGTGGTCCTCATCGACATGTACCTGGAGCGGAACGGCATCGGAAGCTACCAGCGAAAACTCGTCGTGACGACAACGATCGTTCCGGAACAAGCCATCGAGACTGAATTCGGCAAGGCACGCCACAAGCTCATCGCGGTGGAAGTATCCAAGAAGAACCACACGCAAACCGTAACGTACTTGGTCGAAGGATCGAAAGGAGCGATAAATAAGATTCCGAAACGACTCTACGCCAAGGACTGGTTCGAGCATCTTAAGGTCGAGTGAACTACATTCTCAGCAAGATCTCCCAGGGCTTGAACAGCACCGAACCTCAATACCCGACGAGAACGCACGCAACATCGTAGTCACCATGCAATGGAAGCCCAACCCGCAATCATGAGCGATGGATGACGACCATACTCTGCGTCTTCTCAATGCCATCGATCAGCTGGATCTTGCCGAGGAGGACCTTGTCAAACTCCTTGACATCCTCCACCGCGACGATAGCGACGATGTCCGTACCGCCAGAGACGATGTCGACACGCTCGATGAAATCGAATCTGCTGAGCTCCTTGACGACATCATACTGGGTTCGACCCTTGGCCTTGAGAGCCTGGATGCTGGCACTGATGAGGATATAGGCGATGAATCCCCTGCCCACCTTGTCCGGGTCAAGCTCGACGGTGAAACGACGGATGATGCCTTCTTTGACCATCCGCCGTATGCGATTATGGATGGTCGTCGGCGGTAGAAGCGTCTTTCTTGCGATTTGGCGAGTCGTGGCTTTGGATCTCTGTCGTAGTTCACTGAGTATTTTCTGATCCTTCTCATCCAGACCGACAACCATTCGGGACAATTGTTCCAACTTCTATAAAAAAGTTTGCATTTCTTGCATAGATATCCACTATTTGTGGAATAAGTATTTGAAATTCTGCGTAATTCGAAACACAGCCTATAAGGAGGACGATACCTATGGAACACCCATACAAAGACACCGACACACCCGCTGGACCCTTTCTGTACATCGCAGGCCGCCCCTACCTGCCACCCGAACCGGTACGGCCCATGCTTCCCGAGGCGCTGACCGAAGAGAAGGGGGATCTACTCGCAGCACTAGTAGGACAAAGGCTCGACATCAGGATCGATGAGAGTCCACGCGTCATCCTCGATGGCGTGATGACTGCCGAAAGGTATCGACCCTTGACAGTCGTACCCGTCACGATGTCCGACTTCGCCAAGATCCCTTACGACGGGAGCGGATTCGGACCAGAATTCGAAGTGTTCGACTGGGTGTACCGCTTGCACCTGTCCGCCGACCGCGATGCAGACATCGCTCCCCTCCTCTCAAGAAAAGATCCCTACATCAGATCCGAGCAGGCATTCAAGCGCGCCACCACCCACTGGGGAGCGGAACGCTGGAGCTGCCTGACCATCGACATCCCCCACGAGCGCGGACGATTCCGGACAGACGTCGACATCTTCGCCCCACAAGAAAGTCCCATCGAGAAGATCACCGACATCGTCATCGGACTGTACTCGCATAGAGAAGACTTGCTGCGAAGGCTGCGAGGACAATGATGGTCAGCTAGAATTTCAATAGGTTTATAATCTCGGCACCGCAACGGAGGCGGCCATGCGACGCGCACCATTCCAACTGCCGACCAAGGAGACCATCAAGGACGATGTCGTAGCAGGCCTGATCGTCGCCATCGTAGCCCTGCCGCTGGCACTAGGATTCTCCATCGCGAGCAACGTGCCGCCCGCGATGGGCGTGTACACCGCGATTATCGCCGGATTCTTCGCCGCCCTCTTCGGCGGAAGCGACTTCCAGATCTCAGGACCGACCGGGGCGATGGTCGTCGTCGTCCTGTCCGTCGTCAGCAAGTTCGGCATCGACGGACTCATCCTCGCCACGCTGCTGGCAGGCGCCATCCTCGTCCTCGCAGGACTGCTGCGCCTTGGCAAGGTGATCGAATACATCCCGAGCCCCGTCATCGTCGGCTTCACCGCAGGCATCGCCGCGATCATCTTCCTCGGTCAACTCAACAACTTCTTCGGCATCCAACCCATCTACTCCGCCGACGCCGGATTCATCAGCAAGACCGCCATCAGCATCGCGCACATCATCGAGCTGACCTGGCCAACATTCCTGCTTGGAGCCCTCACCCTACTCATCCTCATCATCACGCCAAAGATCAGCAGACGCATCCCAGGAAGCATCATCGCCGTCGTCACAACGACTCTCCTCACCCTGCTACTGCCAGGATACTTCCTCGTCAAGACCGTCAGCGACATCGGTGCCATCCCTTCCGGACTCCCCCTACCTCACCTGCCCGTCATCAGCTGGAACCTGGCGCTTGCCATCCTGCCCGCCGCACTCACCGTGGCGGCCCTGGCCGCCATCGAAAGCCTCCTGTCCGCGGTCGTCGCAGACAGCCTCACCGATACACGGCACAAACCGAACAAGGAACTCGTCGGACAAGGAATCGCCAACATCGCAAGCGCCCTCTTCGGCGGCATGCCCGCGACCGGCGCCATCGCCCGCACCGCCACCAACATCCGAAACGGCGGAAAGACACGCTTCGCCGCCATGACACACGCAATCTTCCTTCTCATTTTCATCCTCATCGCAGCGCCACTCGCCGGATCGATCCCCCTTGGTTGCCTCGCAGGCATCCTGATGTTCGTGAGCTTCAACATGGTGGAGTGGGAACGCATCCGTCTGCTCCTCAAGACGCCGCTGTCCGACATCACCGTCATGATCACGACCTTCCTCATCACCGTCATGGTGGACCTGACGACCGCAATCGAAGTGGGGCTGGTTCTTGCGGCATTGCTCTTCATGAAGCGGATGAGCGACCTCTACCACATCGAAAGCGTAGACACACCCGAGACCAACACATACTTCCAGAGCTTCAGCCACCCCGACATCAGCATCTACACCGTCCACGGCCCCCTCTTCTTCGGCGCCGCAAGCCGCTTCGACCAACGCGTCGCCACCATGCCCGGCGGACACAAACGCATCAAGATCCTGCGCCTACGATACGTCCCCGTCATCGACGCGACCGGACTGAACTTCCTGCACGCCACCTACAACAAACACCGCAAGATAGGGGGTGTCGTCCTGTTCGCCAACGTACACCCCGACGTGATGCGCATCATGCGCAGCAGCGGCCTGTACCAGATGATCGGAGCAGAACACTTCTTCGCCAACACCAAACAAGCCATCGCCCACGCGCTCAAGCACGCGCATCGCCTGCATGGCGAACCGGAAATCGTGACCGACGAGGAACTCGGACGCTACCAGATCCAGAAGATGGACCTCGAGGACGCGGCGCCACCGCTCATGAGCAAAGACGCAGACCCCGTCCAACAGATATTCGACGCCATAGGCATCGGCCGCCTCGGGACGATGAGCACCAAGACCATCAAGCACACCATCCACGGAACCAAGACCATCTTTCCCCCTAAAGAACAATTCAACACAAAGACATCCACCGACGACAAAACACGCCCCAGGCGCAAAAGTATATAAAAGGGGGCTCTTCACTGGACGCATGGCATACTGGTACTTCGCGCCCGCGAAGCTCCCCAAGGCGCCCACCACACCGCTCGCACACCATCCCGGAATGCTGGGCCTCGATTCTCTCGATGATATCACCAGCGATGAAGCAGTCAACGGATACGACACCCCAGGCATACTTCACATCAGCCGCATGCAAGTAAGGGGATACGCAGTCGGCAACCGCAACGGCGTACCACACGACCTTCACGTCAGCCTCGCGGACAAATTCCCCAAAAGCATCCACAACCCAAGACCCCGCATCGACAAGGTCGTGCGCGACCTGTCCTGCACACCCATCGCCCATGTCTACACCTCAGAGCTTCTCCACAACCATGATGCCTGGCTCGGAACGACCGACCTGATCCAAAGCGTCCACTTCGACTTCAGCCGCATCTACCACGGCAGGTACCTGCCCTACGACTACTGCCTGCGGACCGTGACGTTCATGACACACGACGGAATGCAACAATTAGAGGATGTCATCGGGGCAAGGGACCCCAAATTCGACGCCATGCGAAAAGGGAACCAGGCACCCGACTTCTACTGCCTGCCGACCGACGGCGTGACGCTCAGCCTCAACTTCGCAAAGCGCAAGACGCAGCTGTTCCATCGATTCGACCTGCTGGCGATGTACTTGACCGAGCACGGCGATGACGAGCGAGAACGACAGAACCTGTCGCGGCACCAGGTCAACGGACACCAATTCCCTTGGGTCTTCGAGACCACCAACGAACTCAATGAAACCATCGCGTCAGCGATGCGACGGCATGCGTACGCACTCAAGGAAGCCCTCGACATGCCACGGACACGCGCACAGATCGCAAGGCGGCCACAAGGACCCGAACCAAGATCCCACTAATCACTTATAGACATGCGCATTGACGTGGACCGCGTGAATGACTCGCGACGACTTCTTGAGCGGAGGATCAAGGGCGAAGAGCATCCTGTGGATGGCCGCACTCTCTCCTCGCTGCGCTAGCCACAGGATATCTTCATCATCATAGACTGCCGGAACCATCTGCGCGACCCGCTGCCAGAAGGCACTGTAGTCACCACGGCCTGCAGAGAGGCCCGCATGCACCTGCCCAACCGATTCCTGGGCGGCGAACTCCCCCTGCACGAACGCGTCAATGGTGGCTCCATCAAGTCCCACGACATGCTCCAGATACGCTTTCCCTATGGCATCCTTGACCTGCTCCTCGACCGTACTGTACTGACCATCCCAGACCGACACCAAAAACCCGACACGCTGCGCCTCATTCATGCTTATCACCCGAACAAAATGGGTTCTTCGACTACATAACTATTGCGGGACAGCAACCGATACGACACGAACCACCCAAAAGAAGCAAGAGGTTAGACACCCTAACACCACTGCCTAATAAGAACCAATGGCAATGTTTAAAAACCATGAGCCTATTCCCTTCATCGCAACCTGGGGGTGCACAGATGAAAAAGACAATCTTCGGAATCCTGTTTCTTGCCGTACTCGTCGCCGCTGTCGGCGTCGCGAGCCAACCACAATTCCTGCACGTCAGCAGAGACGCGCAGTGCAATCCCGAAGGCATCGGCTACTGGAAACAACCATGCCTGGGCCACTTCACCCACGAAAGCGAAGTGACCATGCTAGCGCGTTTGAGCGACATAGAGCTCCTTGACGACTATTTCGATGGCAGGATCGATGACCTCGAGCAGGCATGCATCATCCTCAACCCTGACGAGCCAGCCAGCACAACCCAGAGAGCGGAGCAGCACCTGCTCGCCACATGGCTGAACATCGCCTCAGGTCGGATGCCGTTCGACGCAATCATAGACTTCGATGGCCTGACAAACGCGACGAACGTCCAGGACGCCGTCGACTACGCTGAAAGCATCATCGGAAGCGATCCTGAGACCGCAAAGGACATCGCCGAGCGGATCAACGAAGATGATTACCTGACCGCATGCACGGGCGGATTCGACTGCTACAGCCCGCTGGACTACGTGTATCCAAACGGCATCCAGAAACCAGACCGACAGCACTCGCTCTCAGACGCAGTCGTGTTCACGCTGCACTACCTGACTGAGACCGACGAAAACTTGAGCACCAGCACGACGTCCGCAGACGTCAACGGAGACGGCATCGTGGACGGAGCAGACTACGACTGCGCGGTGAAATACTACGGCCGCGGACTGTACCAGTGCGGACTGGTCTGCTAAGCAAGCTCTATTGTTTTTCTTTCTTCCTTTCTTCTATCACTCCAACCCCGCAACAGTGACAACCACCAGTCAAGGGTCTGTCCATCCAATCAACATCCCCACATCATGACCGACCGATTCTCGCGCGCAGCCCACTCCATTAGCTTTAAATATGACCGCTGATGCCAATGAAGTGCATGAGCACCATCTTAGATGACTTCAAGGACGCCGAACGCAAAGCCAACGCCATCGTGGAAACGGCCAGACGAGCGGGAGCGGAAAGCATCACGGCCGCCCGAAACGACGCCCAACGAGAACATGAAAAGGGACTCGAAAGGGCCCAGCACGAGCACGCCATGCGCATCGTCAACCAAGAGACCATCTACAAGAAAGTGCTGGATGATGACCTGGCCTCCTACGAGCAGGAACTGGCCGAAATGACTCGCCAAGCCAGACGGCAGCGACAGAAGGCACTCACATCCCTTGCCGATGCACTGGAAGACGGAGGCGGAGATGCTTAGCGCAAAAGACATGCAGAAATGGACCATCTACTGCCCCAAGCATCGGCTTTCGGCGGCGACGAGCACCCTGCACGAGCTCGGCGTTCTTCACGTCATCGAACACGACGACAAGACATTACCAAGAGGCACGCCGGACATCACCGCAGAGGCATATTCAGAAGCCATCATCAAAGTCAGAAGCCTGCTTGCCGCACTCGCCGCGCTCCCACCGAAACACGAAAACCAACACGGATGGGTGCGACTCGACAAAATAGGTCCCCACACCAAAGAAGACCACACCGCCGCCCTGACCAAGATCTCAGACATACACCAAAGCGTCCAGAACACTATCCAGCACATCAACGCGACGCAACAGACCCTCTCCGAACTGACTGCTACCCTGGCACGCATACGACCCCTCACCGGAATCCCGATACGCCTGGACCAACTCAGCGGATACTCCACCCTTAGCGTCATCGCCGGAAGCATCACCACCACCAAAGGCATCAGCGCCATCAACAAGGTCGCAAAGCCCCACGAGATGCACCACAGCAAAGAGGCCCTCGTCCTCTTCTGCAGACCATGCGACGAGACAGCATTCCGCGCCGCCATCGGCCCCTTAGGATTCGTCGGCATCGACGGGGCGCAACTGCCCAAAGACAAGAAGACACCCTCACAAGCAGCCAAGGCGCTGGAAGAGAAGATCACCAAGGTCCAAGACGAACTGGCCGCGCTCAACCGAAAGAAGAACGCGTCCATCAGCAAACACCTCGACTTCCTGCAACGATACGAGGCAGTGCTTGCAGCCGCCATCGAAAAGGCGGAATTCTCACTTCGATGCTCGGCGACCGAGCAGCTCATCATCATCAAGGGATGGGTCCCCGCCGAGAAGGCGGCCGACACCAAGAGACTCCTTGAGACCTCGACAGACTGCGCCATCCTCATCCAGCACCACCCCGCCGGAGCCCACGACGACATCCCCACCCAGATGGACAATCCACGCATGGTGAAACCTTTCGAGCTGCTCACCCAACTCTACACCCTGCCCAAGACCAAGGAGATCGACCCGACCGCCCTGATGGCATTCACATTCCCCCTCTTCTTCGGATTCATGCTCGGAGACATCGGCTACGGCCTGGTGTCGCTTGCCATCTTCGGCATCATGCGCATCAAGATGAAGAGCATCAAGGACTTCGCTGACATCCTGATCGCGGCAAGCATCTGGACCATCCTCTTCGGGGTACTGTTCGGAGAATTCTTCGGCGCAGAAGCCATCGCGGGACATCACCTCTGGCACATCATGAGCCGAGGCCACCAAGTCAACGACCTGCTGATGCTCAGCGTCATCATCGGCGCCATCCACGTCAACGCAGGCCTGCTCATCGGATTCATCAACGTCCACAAGCGCCACGGCCTGCGTCACGCCATCCTCGAGAAGATCAGCTGGATCGTGCTGGAAGCAGCGGCTGTGCTCTTCTATGTGGGCACCAAGAATCCGATCTACACGTGGATCGGCGCGGGGACGCTTGCGCTAGCAGTCATCATGCTCTGGTTCGGCGAGGGAGTCAAAGGACTCATCGAACTTCCCGCCATCTTCACCAACATCCTCAGCTACGCCAGGCTCATGGCCATAGGCCTTGCCAGCATCAGCCTTGCAGAAGTCATCAACCGATTCGGAGAAGAATTCTTCGCGCAAGGACCCACCATGTGGATCCCGGCCATCCTCATCCTCGTCGTCGGGCACACGATCAACCTGCTGCTCGGACTCATGGGACCCTTCCTTCACTCTCTTAGGCTGCACTACGTGGAATTCTTCAGCAAGTTCTATGAAGGAGGCGGCACACCCTACAAACCATTCGGAGGTACATAAAATGGACACAGGATTGATAGCAATAGGAGCGGGACTCGCCATCGGCATCTCCGCGCTCGCAGCGGCATGGGCAGAGAAGAGCATCGGGGCGGCAGCCATCGGAGCCATGGCGGAGAAAGAGAGCCTTTTCGGAAAAGGACTCATCCTCACCGTCATCCCCGAGACACTGGTCATCTTCGGACTCGTCGTGGCCATCCTCATCCTAGGCCTTGCCAACGGAGGCTGAGCATGGGACTTGAAGAGATCAAGTCGGACCTCATCGCACAGGCCAAGGCGGAAGCGAGCAGCATCAGCAAACACCACCAGGCTCAGGTCGAGGCGCTCAAGAAGGAATACGCCGAGCGGCTCGCGCAGGAAGAAGGCACGCTGAAGGCGGCGACGGACCACAAGCTCAAGCAGTTGCGAGCAGGACACGAACAGACAGTCACGTTCGAGAAGCGACGACTGCTGCTGGAGAGAAAGAAGCAGATCATCGACGAAGTCTTCGAGGAGTCCAGGACCAGCCTGCAACAGATGGAGAAAGCCGACCGCAAGAGACTGTACGCCAAATACCTTTCCGCCGCGAAGAGACAGATCGACGTGGCGAGGATCATCACCGGCGAGCAGGACAAAGACCTCTTCAAAGGCCACGACGTCAAAGTGGGGCCGATCAACGGAGGCTTCATCGCCGAGACGAAGGACGGAACCGTGCGCGTCGACATGACGTTCGAGGCCAGGCACGCCCAGATGAAACAGACACTGACCGCGCAGATCGCAGGAATACTGTTCAAGAAATGACGCAGAAACTCAAGCTCGGATCATACCCCTACACCTATGTGCGGGTGCAAGTCATGCGAAGCAAGATTCTGCGCGAGCAAGACTACGCGCAACTGCTCAAGATGAGCACCGCGGAGACCATCAGATTCCTCTCGGACAGCGAATACCGAAAAGCGGTCGACGAGCTCGGACTCGCATTCGAAGGAGTCGACCTGCTCGACCATGTCCTTGCCAAACACTTAAGCAACGTGTTCGACAAGATCAGACGCATCAGCCCCGACGACCTACGCACCCTCGTCGAGATGTACCTGATGCGATTCGACAACTGGAACGTCAAGGCGATGCTTCGCAGCAAATTCATCAACCTTGCCGCCGACGAGATGAAGAAGATGCTCATACCCTGCGCGCAGTACAGCGAAGCGCAGATGCTTGCCTGGTACCGCGAGGCCGACGTGCCTTCGCTTCTGATCGCCGTGCCGATGCTCGCACCCCGCGCAAAAGAGAGGGCACTGCGGCTCTTCACCGAGACGGGATCGCTCGTCGTGCTCGAGAACGCCCTCGACCGACAATACTTCCGCACCTTGCGCCACTTCTCGAGCATGGTCCCTGAAGAAGGCGAGCTTCTGCGAGAATTCATCACGCTTGAAGCATACACCACCAACATCATGACCATCCTACGATTCAAACGAGAAGGGATGCCGAGCACAGACATCAAGGAATACCTCATCCCCAACCCGCAACGCATCAACGAATACCGCGCCATGATCGCAAGCGAGATCCAAGACGTCCACAAACACATACGACGGCCACGCGTACGACGCATGGTCGAAGAAGGCATGGCTGAGTTCGAGAAGACACGCAGCCTCGTGCCGCTCGAGCGCGCCATCGGACGCTATCTTCTGATGAAGACCCAGAGCATCACGCACCGCCACGTCATGAGCATCGACATCGTCCTCTCCTACCTGTTCGCCAAAGAGATCGAAGTCAAGAACCTGCGCCTCATCATGAAAGGAAAAGCGCTGGGCATGACCGAATCATTCATCCAAGAGGGGCTGATCATCTAATGTCACGCATATTCGTCTACGGGACACCAGAATTCTACATCGGCTTCATCCTGGCAGGAGTGCGCGACGTCGTGGACGCCGGCAGCGACCCCTACCTCGACATCCAAGAAATCCTACGCAACCCGGACGCAGGCATCCTCATCATCGACGAGAGCATCACGGAGAAGCTCAACGAGCGGGAACGCGGCGAACTGGAAGACAACGTCAAACCCGTCGTCTTCGTCCTCTCCGAGAAAGAGACACAAGAGAGCTTCCGACGACTCGTCAAGAAATCAATCGGAATCGACTTAATGAAGAACAGGTGAACAACATGACCAAGAAAGGAACACTGCACAGGATCTCAGGACCCGTCGTCACGGCGAAAGGCATCGACGCGCGGATGTACGACGTGGTACGCGTCGGAGACGAGAAACTCATGGGAGAGGTCATCCAGATCTCAGGAGACGACACCATCATCCAAGTCTACGAAGACACCAGCGGACTGAGGCCAGGCGAAGGAGTCATCAACACCGGCCAGCCCCTCTCCGTTGAGCTTGGACCCGGCATGCTGACGAGCATCTACGACGGCATCCAGCGACCCCTGCCCGTGCTCAGAGACACCATGGGCGACTTCATCAAACGAGGAGTCGACGCGCCAGGCCTCGACCACGCCAAGAAATGGACATTCACCGCCACCGCGAAGAAAGGAGACAAAGTCCACGGCGGAAGCATCATCGGCGAAGTCAAAGAGACCCAGACGATCATGCACAAGATCATGGTCCCGCCCGGCGTGAGCGGCGAGATCAAAGACATCAAGAGCGGCACCTACACCGTCGAAGATGCGGTCGGATCCCTGAAGACAAACGACGGCGACAGACCCCTGATGCTCAAACAGATCTGGCCCGTACGACGCCCCCGCCCCTACCAGCAGAAGATGACGCCACGCGTGCCGCTGCTGACCGGACAACGCGTCTTCGATGGCCTCTTCCCCCTCGCCAAAGGCGGAACCGCCGCCATCCCCGGACCGTTCGGCGCAGGCAAGACCGTCTCTCAGCAACAGCTCGCCAAGTGGTGCGACGCGGACATCATCGTCTACGTCGGATGCGGAGAGCGCGGAAACGAGATGACCGAAGTGCTCACCGAATTCCCCCACCTCAAAGACCCTAAGACCGGACGACTGCTCATGGACCGCACCGTCCTCATCGCCAACACCAGCAACATGCCCGTCGCCGCGCGGGAAGCCAGCATCTACACAGGCATCACCATCGCCGAATACTACCGCGACATGGGATACGACGTCGCGCTCATGGCGGACAGCACGTCGCGCTGGGCAGAAGCCATGCGAGAGATCTCATCGCGGCTCGAAGAGATGCCTGGAGAAGAGGGATACCCCGCCTATCTGTCGACGAAGCTCGCCGAATTCTACGAGCGCGCCGGAATGGTCAAGGTCTTCGCGCCCAGCGGGACAGCCAAGGCCGTGCCGCAAGGGAGCGTAAGCATCATCGGAGCAGTATCTCCTCCCGGAGGAGACTTCTCCGAACCCGTCACGCAGAACACGCTGCGCGTCACCAAAACATTCTGGGCCCTCGACGCCAAGCTCGCCCAAAGGAGGCACTTCCCAAGCATCAACTGGCTGCTGTCCTACTCGCTCTACCGCGAGTCATTGAGCGAATGGTACAACAAGAACGTCGCGGCCGACTGGGACGAGAAGATCAACCGGCTCATGACGATCCTGCAAGAGGAAGAGAAGCTTCTTGAGATCGTCCAGCTCGTCGGAAGCGACGCGCTCCCCGAGAAACAGCAGATCACGCTGGAAGCGGCTCGGCTCATCCGAGAATTCGTCCTGCAGCAGAACGCGTTCCACGAAGTCGACACCTACTGCGAACCCAAGAAGACGTACGAGCTCATCAGCGTGGTGCTGCACTACTTCGAGAAGGCGCAAGACTCACTTGGGAAGGGCGCCCGAGCCGACGACATCCTCAAACTCGCCGCCAAGGACCGCATCGCAGACGCAAAATTCGAGAAAGACTACCAAAAGGTCCTGGCGACCGTCCGAAAGAACATGGACCAAGAATTCGCAGGACTCAAGACACGGTGAGCAGCATGAAAGAATACAAGACTATCAACCGGATCGCAGGACCACTGGTCTTCGTCAAGAACACCGACCCCATCGGATACGGAGAGCTCGTGCAGATCAAGCTACCCGACGGGACAATCAAGAACGGACAGGTCCTCGACACCAGCGCAGACCTCGTCGTGGTCCAAGTGTTCGAAGGGACGAGCGGCATCGACCGCAACAGCACCGTCAAGTTCCTGGGCGAGACCATCAAGCTTGGCGTGTCCGAGGACATGCTGGGCCGCATCATGAGCGGCGCAGGACGCATCAAAGACAACGGCCCAGACATCATCCCCGAGAAACGCATGAGCATCCTTGGAGCGGCCATCAACCCCTACGCGCGCACATCACCCGCCGACTTCATCCAGACAGGCATCTCGACCATCGACGCCACGAACACCCTGGTGCGAGGACAGAAGCTGCCCATCTTCTCAGGATCAGGGCTCCCCCACAACGCCATCGCGCTACAGATCGCGCGCCAAGCGAAGGTGCTCGGCAAACAGGAGAAATTCGTCGTCATCTTCGCAGCCATGGGCATCACGAACGAAGAAGCGCAATACTTCATCCGCGACTTCGAGCGCACCGGAGCATTGCAGCGAAGCGTCGTCTTCCTCAACCTCGCCGACGACCCCGCCGTCGAACGATTAGTGACGCCACGCATGGCGCTGACCTGCGCAGAATACTTCGCGTACGAAAAAGACATGCACGTACTGGTCATCCTCACCGACATGACCAACTACTGCGAATCACTGCGCGAGATCGGAGCGGCCCGCGAAGAGATCCCCGGACGACGCGGATACCCAGGATACATGTACACTGACCTCGCCGAGATCTACGAACGAGCAGGCATGATCAAGGGGAAGAAGGGAAGCATCACACAGATCCCCATCCTGACTATGGTCGGCGACGACATCACCCACCCCATCCCCGACCTGACCGGATACATCACCGAAGGACAGATCGTGCTTTCAAGGGACTTGCACCGCACCAACGTGTACCCTCCCATCGACATCCTGCCATCGCTTTCCCGGCTCATGAACGCAGGCATCGGCGCCGACAAGACACGAGATGACCACAAACAGGTCTCGGACCAGTCCTACGCCAACTACGCCGAAGGACGCGACCTGCGCGGGCTGGTGGCCATCGTCGGCGAAGACGCATTGAGCGAGCGCGACAGGCGGCTGCTGCACTTCGCACGCATCTTCGAAGAAGAATTCGTGCGCCAAGGAAAGGATGAAGACCGCACGATCGAGGCGACCCTCGGCATCGCGTGGAAGCTGCTCGGCACAATCCCTTCCGGCGAGCTGAGCAGGATCAGCCAGGCGATCAAGGATAAGTACTACAAGAAATGAACATCAAGCCAACACGATCGGAACTGATCAAGCTGAAAGGCAAGATCAAGCTCGCAAAGAGCGGACACAACCTGCTCAAGAAGAAACGAGACGGACTCATCCTCGACTTCTTCAAGCTGCTCAAGCGCAGCACCTCGACCCGCGGCGAGCTCGTGCAGACCTACCAGCACGCGCGGCAGCGGCTCAACGAAGCACGCGTGGTCGAAAGCGACCTTGCCATCCGAAGCCTGGCGATGGCCATCAAGAACCAACCCGACATCGACGTGACGACACGGAGCATCATGGGCGTCAAAGTCCCCCGTATCGAAGCCCAGACCGAGACGCGTAAATTCACCGAACGCGGACACGGATTCTTCAATTCATCCGCCATCGACGAAGCGGCCGAAGCGTACGAAGAACTCGTCAAAGGCGTCCTGTCCGCCGCCGAAGTCGAGATCACCATGCGCAAGATGCTCGCCGAGATCGAGAAGACGAAACGACGCGTCAACGCGCTCGAATTCGAAGTCATCCCGAAGATGGAAGCGCAACGCAAATTCGTGACGCTACG
Organism: Nanobdellota archaeon; assembly: GCA_043812855.1. Taxonomy (GTDB): domain Archaea; phylum Nanobdellota; class Nanobdellia; order Woesearchaeales; family JAHJEM01; genus JBDRLR01. The sequence continues at coordinate 14,774 of JBDRLR010000193.1, forward strand.
CCTCGAAGAGATGGACCGCGAGACGACCTTCCGCATGAAGCTCATCAAGAAATGATCAGTCGGACCGCATCCCCAGACGACGCAAACCTTCTATCCTGCGCTCGAGATCCTCCTTGCTGGCGGACGTGATGACCAGACTCACCGCTTCCTTGAATCGGTCGACGATATAGACCAAGGAGCCGGTCCCATACTCGGCGACGGCGAATCTGACATCATCATCGCGCGGCTCGAATCCGAACACATCCTTAGGATACACAGCCACGACCCCGCACGCACGCATATACTTGAGGACGTCCGCCTTGCCCAACATGAACTCCATCGGATTGTCCGCCCCAAGAGCCATACGCGAAACATACACCTGATCAGCCATAGAAACGGGAACGAACCTCGCATTTATAATACTTGTCGTCGAGAAATCATCCGAACAACGCGCAGTCAAGGTAGGGGAGACC
>JBDRLR010000194.1:0-2248 GCA_043812855.1 Nanobdellota archaeon
CGCGGATACGATGTCCTCGCCACCGGCCACAACCTCGACGACGAAGCGCAAGCCATCATGATGAACATCGCCAAAGGCAACACATCCATGCTGATGCGCGGCGGACCCAAGAGCGCGGGGCGGGAAGGCCTTGTGCGCCGCGTCAAGCCACTCTACTGGCTGACCGAGAAACAGATGAAGATCTATTCTTTGCTGGTCGGCGCCGTGGGGACGTTCGTCGAATGCCCATACATGCACGCATCATTTCGAAACGAGATCAGAGACATCCTCAACGCCTACGAGGCCGGGCATCACGGCGCGAAGAAGACCTTGGTCGCGCGCCACCTCGAGGCGATCCGCGCGAAGAAGACGGCGGACGCTCCGATACAGGCCTGCTCGACGTGCGGGGCTGCCTGCTCGGGACAGGTCTGTCAGGCCTGTCAGATCGCCGCGAATTATTTCTGAAGAACGACGAGTCTGATGGCCTTCGTGATGGGCGTGTCGAGTCTCTGGGCTGCCTGCTCGGGACAGGTCTGTCTGATCTCCACGCATTACTTCTGAACGTGGATGAGTCTGATGGCCTTCGTGACACAGGCGCTGTATCTTCGCGTTGCCTCTGCCCACCATACCTGCGCGCACCGTCCTGAAACGAAACAGTCCGTCGCGACGGGAATCGGGATGAGCGGGCAGCATCAGTTGGTCGCCTAGGTCCATCATACCTTCTGTTCCTGTCTTTGAATGAAGGGTCCCTTCGCGGCGATGATTCCACCTTACTCTTCGAAGTCCCCTTCGACCACTGCGCGAACGTCTTTGGAGCGGCAGGAGGTCTTGAAACTTGCGGCGAGGGCTTCTGCGCTGGCCTTGTCTTCTTCGGCCTTTTTCTGAATATGCTCTGCGCCTCATCCTTAGTGACGTAACGCCACCGTCCCGGCTTGACATCAAGACGCAGATCACCGATCCTGGTTCGCGTGAGGGCCGTGACTCGGTACCCCATATGGCCGAAGATACGCTTGACGATCTTATGGCGACCCTCATGGATGACGACATCGAACTCATCCTTGGCATCAGGATGGATATGCGCCTCGATCGTGCCATCCTTGAGCCTGAGGCCCTCCTCGACCATCCGTCGATGCTCAGGCTCCAAAGCCCGATCCAGCTTGACATGGTATGTCTTGTTCGTCTGATACCTCGGATGCATGACCTTGTTGGCGAAGTCACCATCATTGGTGAAGAGCAGAAGGCCCGTCGCATCCTTGTCAAGCCTTCCCACAGGATAGACGCGCTCAGGCGACTGGATCAGGTCGGCGACCGTACGCTTGGCATAAGGATCCTGCATCGTCGTCATGATGCCTCGTGGCTTGTTGAGCATGATGTAAACCTTCATCTCGGCATGGACTACTTTGTTTGCGACGCGAATGATGTCTGATTCTTCCGCCGAGTCGCCAAGCTTGATCTTCTGATTATTGACGAAGACCTTCCCTTCTGCGATGAGCTCCTCCGCTTTTCTGCGACTGCAGAAGCCGCGGTTGCTCAATATCTTCTGGACGCGCTGTCTCATGATGATTGATTAATAGACAACGTTTAAAAAGCTTGTCAGGTTAGACTTGGAGTATGTTCACCGACATCGTCTTGGCTCCACGTGCAGACGGATTCGACCGCATGGCATCGCGCCTCGGCATCCGCGTCCTGTATACTGATGGATATCGCATGGTCAACGGACCCAAAGATGTCAAAGGAGGAGGACTGCTTGTGGGGGGCCCGTCACGCACATGGATCGACCATCCATTAGTGAAGATCGTGACCGGCTTCGAAGGCGTGCACGCCAAAGACAGCATGCACTACCGCCGAGGAGGACTCGCCGAAGGGGATCTGACCGCACTGCACGACAAGGAGAAGATCGTGGCGTTCGACTTCTCCGCCATGCTCTTGGGCGGAGCGGTGCACCTTGGACGGGTGTCACAGAACATCGTGCTCCTGCGCAAAGCCAAAGTCGAATGGATCATCGCAAGCTTCGCGAGGACATCCTACGGGATGCGCTCTTCGCGCGACTATGAATGCCTGCTACGCGTGCTCGGCGCGCGAGGCGACGAGGCCAAACGCGCCGTGACGCTGCTTTCATCACTTCTTGGAAAGCAAGATTTATAAAGTGCGAGTTCGGGTAAGGCTTCTAGGTGGAGGTGTGCTTACATGAAACTACTCATCACAGTTCTTATCGTGGCCCTGCTGACGATGCAGGTCGCCGCGGCGGAGAAAGTCATCGTGCGATTCC
>JBDRLR010000195.1:0-5089 GCA_043812855.1 Nanobdellota archaeon
TTCTCTACCAAAAGGAGGCCGCCTATCTATAGGGATGGTCTTTTTTTGGAGGAGGGGTGTTCGCAGAAGGCTAGCGAAGAATCTAGGTCGATTGGCCGTCTCCCGTGGCCCTCGGGTTTAAAAAGACCCTTGGATTCGCAGGTTTTAGCCGGTCGGGCGCCCGTTTCCTGGGGTGGATTCGGAGCGTCTCTGCGTCAGCCTATGGGATTTGCCCCTTTTAATTCTTCGCCACTGCAAAGTGACGATTAGCCAGTGTTGGCGACTCGTTCCTCGTGCTTTGGCGAAAAAGGTCAAGAAGAACCGCACCCGAAGGTACCAAAGGGTCTCGCCGGGCGCCAAAAGCCCGCAAGAAGCCCTCGGCAGCCCTTTGCGGTGTTTGGAGGACTTATGGAGTTCTTCGATCAGCTCTGCAAGTGCTTCGCTCGTCTGCAGGAGTGGAAGATGAGGGATTGGATCAACAGCTGCACGGACCAAGACAATCCACTGCGGATCAGCATCATGCGGCCCTGGTCCACTGGCTTGTTCTTCCGACCGATCGACCATGCCGCGTGGACCGTGAAGCTCCTCTTCCTGTCCATTTTCGCTGCGTACTTCGCTCACGCCATGGGCGCCGCGCATCGTGCTCTTCCTGAGTTCGGAGCGCTGTTCGTCATGTTGACGATCGCGTCCGTTCTCGTCTTCGTGATCGCGGGCATGCTTGCCCTCTGGGGCCTGGCTTGGTTTCCCGTCGCCTTGAGCAAGCGCGCCAAAGCCCGTCAGCGTCTGCGTGGTGAACTCGAGAGCGCCGACCCCGCGCATATCCAGGATATCAGGGTCATGCTCTCCAAGCTGACGCCCTATGTTGACAACCTCGTATGGGGAGGTGAGTGATGGGACTCTACGCCCGGTTCCTCAAGGCGGCTCGCGACGATGAGAAGTTCCAGGCTGCGCTCGCCATGATCGCGGTGGATCATCCGGTGCACCTGGTCATCTTCGGTCGTCTGTTCGACCGCATGTATGTCGGTCGCCAGTGGATCTGCGGCTACTCACCGGTCAAGCAGATCCTGTCCGCGCTGTGCGGTGTGCTCGCGTGCGCCTTCTTCGCGTGGCAGGCGTTCATCGACGGACCGCACGTGTGGCAGTGGTTCGTGTTCATGGGTCTGCTCTGCGTCACCTCTATCGGCGCGGCAGGTGTCAGCATCAAGGTCATGCGCGCTCGGTTGCGTGAACGCGACTTTGCGCGCGGTGTCCTGCGCAAAGCGTTCGACTATCTGGACAAGGAGCAGGTCGCTCAGGTCGAGCGGGCGCTGGCCTCGTTCTCGATGTGAATTGAGTTTGGAGGAAACATGGACGTATACAAGCGGCTCCTACGCGCCCTCTCGAGTCAGCCTGAGTGGAAGATAAGGGAGGGTATTGATCGCGCCACCAGCGAGGCGCATCCGTTGCGTGTCCTCATCGAAGTACGCTGGGCCGAGCATCTGCGCTTCTCGTTGCTGAACCAAGTGTTCATGTTCACCTTCAAGTTGGCCATGTGCGCGCTGGCGTCATACTTGTTCCTGGCGGTCTTCAGGGCGAAGTTTTCGCAGGAATTCGCGCCAGCATTCGGGATTCTCCAGTTCTTGTGCGGCGCCGCCACGTTCGCGTTCGCCATCTTGGCCCTCGCGGACGTGGTGCTGATTCCCGAAGGTGTTCGGCGGCGTCACCGCGCACGCGACTTCCTCAAGGAGAACTTCGCGCGATGGTCTGCTGCGGATGTGGATGAAGCCGAGGCCATGCTCAAGCGTATCGGCCAACGCTAAGGGGGATTCATAGTCATGGACACGCTCTATGATCGGCTCATCCGCGCTACCAGGACACACCTGTCGCTCTTCACCAGTCTCGTCCTCACCGGACGCGTCAAGAGTCATCCGCTCAACAGCTATGTGCATCAGGACTGGTGGAAGTATCTGGACGTCTCCGTCAAGGATTTTCTCGGGCAGCTCGTTCTGAGAGCGCTCGGTTCCTTCATCAGCTGTTTCTTCTTCCTGAGCCTGCTGCACACCCTCCGAACGGTGGCGAGGGGTGACGTGGTTCTGGGCATTGTGACCCTTGCCTTTCTGCTTCTTTCGGTGGTCCTGGTGGTCTGGTTTGCTATCGGGCTGCGCCTGATGGCTGCGAACCTGATTGCGTGCAGGCGCGCCAAGCGCACATTGCGCTCGTCGATGAGGACATGGTCGCAGACTGATGTCGAGGTGCTCGACCAGATTCTCAGGACCTCCGACTGGTAGATTTGCTGTGCATTCCAATCGAAAGGAGTCTGGACATATGGATCTGTACACACGGATCGTCAACTGCGACGACCCTCACTTCGTTCTCTCGTTGATCCAGGATCGCCTCGACCTGCATCACCCGATGCAGGCTCGCGCATCGGAGTCTGTCCACTGGTGGAATCTCGGCTTCTCGCTCGTGCATCATCTGCTCGGAATCATCCCCTGGGCCTTGGTCGGTCTGTTCGGGTACTGGATCCTGTGGAGTCTGGACCTGGTGCGACAGCAGCTGGGGCAGTTGAACCTGGCGATGGGCGCACTGATGTTCATCTTCTCGCTCGTCTTCTCGCTCGGAGCAGGGGTCGCCCTCGTCAAGTTCATCAGGACTTTCATCCACATCAAGCGACTCAGGATTGCCCGCTCTTGGCTGCGCGAACGCCTCAGCGCACTTGCGCCGCAGGACGCGGCCTCGCTTGACAAGGTCCTCAAGGAGCGTAACATCTAGTCCATTCTCTTGTGCATTTTCCCAAAGTCCACGTGAAGGAGACAAGTTCAATGAGTGACAAGCTCGTCCGTCAGATGCTCGGTCCGAATCCGGGCGGCACCACCAGTTCCATTCCGTCCCGCAGTCCTCAGCGCGGTTCGTCCAACTTCGGCGGCACCCTCCTCCTGCTGGGTGTCCTCGTCGTCGGCCTGATGCTGCTTCTGGGTTCGTGCGGTGAGCGCAACGTCCAGAACAGTCTCAAGCTGGACGTCGAGGAGGCCGTCGGCAACCTCAACGTGCAGCTCCAGCGACGCTACGATTTGATTCCGAACATCGTCGCGTCCGTCAAGGGCGAGGCCGCGCTGAACCAGTACAGCGTGGAGATCGCTACGGCGCGGGCCAGCATCAATCAGATCAAGGTGACCTCGGACATGCTCAGCGATCCGCAGGCGATGGCTGCCTTCGACGCCGCCCAGAGCCAGCTCGCCGGGACGCTCAGCCGTCTGCTCGTCGTCAGTGAGCAGTATCCCAACATCGTGGGTTCCGAGGCCTTCCACGACCTGCGCATCGAGCTGGAGGGGACCGAGAACCGCATCAGCGTCGCTCGGCAGCGCTTCAATGAGATGGTCAAACGCTACAACGATCGCGTCACGACCATGCCAGGCAACTTCATCGCCGACTTCTTCGGCTTCAAGAAGATGGCGTCCTTCGAGGTGGACGAGGCGGCGAAGGTGACTCCCAAGGTGGACTTCTCCAAGTGAGACGTCTGGTTCTCGCGCTTGTCCTGCTGACAGGATGCGCGCAAGCAACTCCGGTCGATCCGGCGAAGATCCAGCCTGACGGGTTCGTCACGGACCTTGCCGACATGCTCTCGGACGGCGAAGAGGCAAAGCTCGAGCAGCGCCTTCAGGCGTACAAGGATTCCACGTCTAACGAGGTCGCCGTCTTGACGGTGCCTTCGCTCAACGGGATCCCTCTCGAGCAGTTCGCCATCACGGTGGCCGAGTCGTGGGGTGTGGGAAGGGAGGACCGTGACAACGGCGTCCTCGTCCTCATCGCCAAGGCGGACCACGAAGCTCGCGTCGAGGTCGGCTTGGGTCTTGAGGGTGCCATCACTGACATCGAGGCCACGGCGATGGTGGACAAGCAGAAGTCCGCTTTCGCGAGCGCCTTCCGTGAGGAGCACTATGCTCAGGGCCTCGACTCGGTCGTCGATGCCATCGCCATCGCCGCTGCGGGTGAGTACACAGGGGATCCCACCACGACGTGACCCTTGTGGCTCATCATCCTGGTCATCATCGTCGTCATCATCGTGCTTGCCTTGCTCGTGGCGGCAGCGGATGGTAGCGGTGGTGGCGGCGGATGGAGCGGCGGGAGCAGTTCTGGCGGTGGAGGCGGCTTCGGCGGCGGAGGTGGTTCCGGCGGCTGGTGATTTCTTCGTGTTATTTCCCCAAATTGCAGTGGAGGAAGTCAAGATGCATATCGAATCGGGTTTCATCGCCATCGCTTTGGTGGCGTTCGCCCTGCTCCTGTTGGCCAGAGGTATGGCCAAGGAGCGCAAGAGTCTCATGTCTCTGGTCCTGTCTTCGTTCGACGAGAAGGCCATCCGTGATGCCGTGGGCAAGGTTGAGCGTGAGGCGAACATCGAGGTCGTTCCCGTGTTCGCGACGCGCTCGTACGATTGGCTGCGTCTGCGGCTCATCGTGACCTTCGGCGTGGCCGTCATCGCCACAGTCCTTGGTCTTCTCTTCAACGTCGACACGGCGTGGGGGATCTACGTGAACGTCACGTCCGTCCTGATCTGGACCATCGGCGGCGCGATCGCCGGCTGGTTTCTGTTCTGGAAGGCGGTCTACGACGAGACCAGCATCGCCTCGCGCATCGAGAAGGACGCGGCGCGTCTCTTCGCCAAGCACATCAAGGGTCGCACGCACGACGGCGTCGGCGTCCTCATCGTAGTGTATCTGCGTGAGCGGATCGTGCGCGTCCTTCCCGATGCCCGCATCGGAAATGCGTACAGCTGGAACCACGTCTTGGACAACATGCGCGCGTCCCTTCGCATCAACCGCCACGCCGAGGCCATGGTGGATGGCATCGAGCTGGTCGGTGCCATGCTCAAGGCGGATTTCCCGCCCCACGAGCACGACACCAACGAGATCGGCGACGAGGTCGTCAGGGAGGAACGATGAACAAGTTCCTGTTCGTCGCCCTCTTGGCGACGCTGCTCGCGGCTCCCGCGCAGGCGTACGACATCCCGTCGTACGATGTTTCTCAAGGGCTCGTCATCGACTATACCAACCATACCACCTCTGCGGCGCGACAGATGCTCAGCGACCGACTCGTCGCCTTCGAGAACGAGACGGGCGTCGAGTTCGCCATC
>JBDRLR010000196.1:0-4016 GCA_043812855.1 Nanobdellota archaeon
GCGGACGGACCAGTTCTTTCGCATCGAGGAGGGTGAGGCGACGTTCATTTTCGATGGCAAGGAAACGCATCGTGTTCGTGATGGGGATGCGGTGATCGTTCCTGCGGGCACACGTCATAATGTCATCAACGCGTCCAAGACTGAGTCGTTGAAGCTGTACACAGTCTATGCGCCGCCGAATCATCCGGATGGCACGACCCACAGGACCAAGGCGGATGCGGACCTGGCGGAAGCGCACGGGCATCACTGATGGGGCGATAGCGCCTGGCAGGAGTGGTGATCGCTCACTTGGGTCTTGAGCACCTGCCGTCTTCTCGTCGACAGATTTTTAAGATGTTCTTTGTTCCTCGTATCGATGAAGAGGAGTTATTTGGTCGGTGCCGCCGCTCTTGTGGCTGCGCTAGGTTGCGGATACGGTTTTGTCCGCAGTGCGGTCAAGGACGGGAAAAGGCCCTATGTGCCGGTCTCCGTCGAGCAGGTCATTGATCACGCGGTGCATGGCAAGGTGCTTCTTGAGGCCGAGCCGGTCTCGGCGACCATGGATGCTGACTTGATGGGAGTCTATACGCAGATAACGGTGAAGGGCGAGTCGGGCAGGACGTATAGTTTCTGGGGTATGCGCTGGGATGATGCTGCGCGGGCGTTGGCCAAGGCCGTGAATGATGAGGCTAACGACGGTGATCTTGAGAGGATTGTTGTGCGTGCGGAGAATGGGATCGATGGATTCATAGTCAGGGATATTGAGGTTGGTGGCAGGTCGTATTGATTCTGTTTCTCGTCAAGATGGCGTGATTATCTCTGCAGCATCCAAAGCTGCAGTCCGGTCTCGTACAGCGCGAAGGCGTGGCCGCGGATTCGAGTGTCTGTGTTCTTGTCTTGGGAGATCGTGAATAGCGCTTCGCAGTTCTTGCGTTCCTGCCATTGTTGTCGTGCGGCTTCGGCGACGGCCAGTGTCTGTCGGATGACGCCTTCCTTGTACTTCTTCTTCGCCGACGTCTCGAGGATGATCGCTGCGGTGTCCGCGAATTCCTCGGCTTGCTTGATGAGGACGTGGATCAGTGATTGCTCGATGGTCTCTTTGGGCTCTCGGAGCAGTTGCCGGATGGCGTACGAGACATAGCTGTTGATGAGGTAGTCCCTCTTCTTGATGGTCTGCACTATCTTCCATTCTTTGGTGGTGTACGCCTCCAGGCCGTCGCGTATCATGTCGACGATCATGTGGTGGACGCGCAGGGTGATCTGGTCTGCGTTGGCGGCTTGGGGATCCGAGATGTCCTTGGCGGTGACCGTGCCTTTGCGCTCTTCGCTGATGACGAATCCGGGGAAGTAGTTGATGATGCGGTGCACGTACTGCGTCTCTTCGGCATCGATGCGGATCCTGAACTGGTCGTATCCTGCGATGTATGCCGCGTCGACCATGGCGAATCGTTTGTCGTCCTGCATGCCTCGGAGGTCGAGCTCGACTTCGCGCTTGCGGTTGAATGGTTTGTTCTCGAGCAGGAGGCCTCGTGGGTGCTCAGTGACGGTCAGCTCGTCGCCTTTCTTGAGGTGGTTGCTTCGCAGCCACTCGGTCGGCAGGCTGATGACGTGTGTCGTCGGCGAGAGCCTGATGATCTTTCGTCCCATGGCAACCGGGAACTTATACGTCCTTATATTGCTTATGGAGAAAGTTTAGCTTTCTGGCTGGGTTGATGCTTGGTATGGAACACACACCATATATCGGCATAACTGGATTTACATCGACGCAGGAGCTCACCCTGGCCAAGTCCGCAGCGGGTACAGCCAGGATAGACGAGATCAGCTATAAGGTCATGGCGGGTATCATCACCAGCACGAGTACGTTGAGCAAGGGCAGAAGTCACATCCGCGTCGGCGTGTCCGAGCTCGAGGATCTCGCAAGAGCCATGCCTCAGTCTTTCATCGGTGCCATCCATCATCACACACACGATGCCGCCGCCTTGCGGGATGAGTTGGGTTTCCTTCTGGATCATGCTCCAGGCATCAGATTGGTGCAGATCAATAACACCTGGCCTGATATTGGTGTGATGGCGCATCTAGCCAAGTCATATCCTGGTCTTGGCTACGTCCTGCAGTTCCCGCCGGAGGCGCTCAGGGATGGTGTCAAAGCCGTCGCCTACTGTGCGAAGGACTATGCTGGCCTTGCGCGCTACACCCTCGTGGATTCGTCGCAGGGCGCGGGCAGGCGGTTCGATCCGGTCTTCGCAGCCGAAGTGATGGATGCCGTTGCGCAGAGTCTGCCTGATGCGATCATGGGTGTGGCTGGTGGCCTTTCAGGAGAGAATGTCAAGGAGCAGGTGCTGGCGGTCGCGTCCAGGTACCAGTCGCCATTTGTCATCGATGCTGAGGGCAGGCTTCGCTCGGAAGACTACTTAGGGTTGGCGCAGGACAAGGTGGAAAGCTACCTGCGAGCCGCGGTTGGGGCCTTCAAGGATGGGTGAGTATCTATGCGATCGCGACGCTCTGCCGACCCTGCTCGTCGAGGCGGTCGACTCCGCTACGGAACAGCAGGCGCTCGCCGTACTGTTCAGGCACGCATCGGTATGCGGCGTCTTCGATGGGCTGATCGTCCGTGGTCTCATATGCGCGTACGCAGTCGCAGTTCGGCGCGGATCGCGTGCACGTCTCCCAGGCGGATATCTCGTCGGCGCCGTAGTGGGTGATGCACAGCTGCACGCCGATCTGGGTCGTGTATGCGTCCATGTTCTTCGGGCAGGTGTCCACGCGGGTCCATCCGTTCGACTCGATATGAGGTAGGATGTCGATGTTCTTGTCGCTCTCGCAGATGGCGAAGCGCAGGTCTTCGCACGCGCCAGGGTAGTGTCCGATGACGTCCTTGTCGCCGCAGGCGCTGCACGCGTTGCCAGCCGTCACGGCGTCCGTGCTCGGGCACGGTGTCGTGATGCATCGGATGCCGTTGTCCCGGATGGCGCACACAGGCATGTATTCCATGGTGCAGATCTCGGGTCGGGGATTCTCGCAGAGTGTGAATTGAGGTGTGACGATTGGGTCTTCGCTGACCTGTTCGGTGAACGTCTCGCCGTTCGCGGCGCATTGCCTCGGCTGGCTTTCCATGACGGGATAGCCTGCGGCGACGCAGTCCTCGAAGCTCGCGATGGGTGTTTGGGTCGGTGTGCATGCGGCCAAGACAAGGATGAGTAGGGTTGGGATGATGTAGTTCATCAGGGTGTGGAGGTGAACTAGTATTTAATACAAATCATATCTTCAGCGTTCGTTGAAGTCTAGGAGTGTGTGCGGTCGCGGTTCCAGATGGTGAGTGATGGCTATCGCTTGGACAGCTTCTTCATCGCTTTGGTGGGGAAGAGTCGCGAAAGGACGTTGCCCTGCCATGCGGCGAACGCATCGATGCACGAGGAACAGATGTCGACGGAAAGACTCTTGCGCAAAGCAAGGTGGTTGAGTCGTGCGTCGTAGTCCTTGATTCCATCACGGCAGAGTGCGCAGTGGTGTGCGTTCATTGTTTTGCGCAGCTCCACAGAAGTTCGGCGTAGATCTTGAACGAATTCGCGACTTCCTGGTTCTGGATGACGACTGAGAATGATTTCCCCTTGTTGATGCCGATCGTCAACGTGTCGGCGTAGATCTCCATCCAGGAATGGGTCGTCAATCCCTCGGACATGTATCTGACTTCGCTGAGTGGGTATGTGCTGGATGTTTCGCCGAACGGCTTTCTTGCGTCTTCGTTGTAGAGGTATCTGCACAGAATTTTCCTGGTGTATCTGCGCTTGTGGTAGTCGGAGAAATAGGGGGTCATCCCGCCTTCGTAGGGTGTCCGCGCGATGCCGATGATCCACATCTTATCTCCAGGGTTCATGATTTTGAGTGTCCTCTCCCTGGCGGTCTGCAATCCTCGAAGTCCATCGTAGACTTGGGCGGTTTCCGCCGTCACGGCGGTCTGCCCTTCAAGGGAAAGAAGGGGGATCAATTCCTTGATCTTGCGCGCCTGTTCATGCAGGTCTGCTTCCTTCTCTTGCATA
>JBDRLR010000197.1:0-2449 GCA_043812855.1 Nanobdellota archaeon
GGGATTCGCTGCGCTGTGCGTCATGGCCACGATGGCAAGCGCTGCGGCCCCGCAGGATACGAAGATGAAGGTGCCGAAGCCAATGGGTTTGTGCGCGCGTTGCCTCTGGATGCCGAAGAAGAATGCCAACAAGAAGATGAGGATGAATCGTCCGATGATGATGTACCATTCCATGGCGGCAAGCAGCGAGGATATGACTATTTATTACTTTGCAAAAGAAGAAAAAGAGAAATCAAAAAAGTGAGCTACCTAGGATCCTAAGATCTAGAACTTCTTGTGGGACTGATAGCATTCCTTGCAGTAGACTTGCCTGCCTGCGCTTGGCTTGAAAGGCACTTCGCACTCATTGCCGCAGTCAGCGCATGTCGCCTTGTGCATCTCTCTGGGACCGGTTCCAAACGATCTCGGACCGCGGTCATTTCCTGCTCCAAATCTTTGCGGGCCACGACTACCGCCGCCCCCGAAACTTCTTTCCATTCTTGTTCTCCAATGAGCCCTATCGGCCCAATGGCATTCCAAAAACAAGACCCATTTATAAAGCTATGCTTGGGGTCTCCGATAATGATGCCGATCAGTCTCGAAAGGGGTGGTACCCGCTGTGGAGCAGGTTTCCCACGCCGACCATCAAAGGGGACGGCAGGCGGTCCCAGCTGAACCAGTTCCATTCGGTGCACTTGTCGGGTTCGCGTATCTCTGCGACGCCGTGGTCGTGGTCGCAGATCATGAAGATGGTGACGTAGTGTTTTTCGTCTTCGATGAAGAAGTCGTTGGTGACTCCTGCGAAGCGGACATTCTTCACGGTCATGCCGGTCTCCTCGAGGACTTCACGCCTTGCGCAGTCTTCGAAGCTCTCGTACCACTCGAGATGGCCTCCTGGGAAGGCCCAGGTCCCTGCGTTGTGCGCATTGATCCTCTTCCCAAGCAGGACTTTGTTGTCTAGGCGTACCAGGACTCCGATGCCGACCTTGGGTCGCTTTTCCATGCGATTTAGGTGGCTCGCTGCTCTTTTAATGTCTTGTTGTCGCTAAGGGGTACTTTTTTATAGGAGTTGTTCCGGTGCCTACCATGCCTGGCAAGTTCTCAAAGGTGGACGCCGTGCCTGTTGGTGCCCTTGCTAAGATGATTCGCGGGCAGTATGCCCTGATGGGGTTTCTGGTCGTTCTGATTGTCCTCGTAATCCTGGTCAGTTCCAGCGAGAAGGAACCAGTCTATGAGGATATCGAGATGGTCTCGACAATCATGGAATCCCGTTCCACCGTGCATGATGTGGTTGTGCACATCGACTATATCAATTACACGAACCGCACCGCCAAGTACAAGGGGAGGGAAGTCTCCTTGCTTGGCCGGCTGAGTCGGGAGCGTCAGGGTTCTGAATCGTCCTATTTTGTCGTGGACTACATCGTGGATGACAATAATGTCCGGATTCTGCTCACAGGTATCGATCGTCTCGATGATGACCTGCTTGCATTGGTTCCCGCGCTGGGCCGCTCGGATGACATCGTTCGCGTCAACGGCACGTTCTTCATCGACGTGAAGGGTGAGCGCATCGAGGTGTCTTCGATCCACAAGGATCAAAGGCAGGTTGAGAGTATCATCGTTGTGGAGCAGGTCCCGGTGCAGGTGACTTCATATGATTCCAGGCGTGTCGGATACAGAAAGTCGTTTTGGTACCGCATCAAGGAGCGCATGGTAAAAGAATAAGAAAAAGGAATTCACTTCTTCTTGGCTTCTTTGGCGGGAGGCAGGGCTGTCTTCTCTTCTTCGCAGCACTCGCCGACGCAGCAAGACTGGCACATCTTGCAGCATGACGCTCCAAGGGCTCCGAGTCCCGCGATGAGGAACGCCGCCGTCCACCACTGGATGTTCCAGAAGTTCCACACGGTCAAGTCGCGCAGCAGGAACAGCACGCCAACGATGAGGACGAGTCCGCCCATCATTTTTCCGCATTTATTGCATATGCACATAGGTAATCACCTCATCCCTTCCTTCAGATGCCGTGTTAATAAAGATTTGGGTCTTTGCGCGCGCTTGCGTGTGCTCGCCAAGGGTGGCGTCTGCTCACAATTCTCTCAGATAGCCCCAGCTGTGCAGCTTGTCGCTGTCTTCGTACCATCGGTCTCCGATGTCGTCGCGGTAGTACATGTGGGGGATGTTGATGTTGCGGATGCGGTTATAGACCTGGCTTTGGGCTTGCTTGACGGTCTGGCCGGTTCCGCACATGATGAGCACGACCCCGCTCACCCCGGTGACGACCCATTCATCGTTGACGAGCTTGACATCCTCGATGTGCGCCCCCTCCGCGGGTTTGCGGAAGAAGATGACTGAGTCTTTGCTCTTGACATCGAATGTCTTCTTGTCCTTGAACGGGAATGGCGGCACGACGATGCGGATCCCGATCTGAAAACCGCTGCGTACCTTGAGCTTCTTGCCGTTGCCGCTTGCCATCTCG
>JBDRLR010000198.1:0-16847 GCA_043812855.1 Nanobdellota archaeon
CACTCAGGTCGGCTGGGTCGATGAGTATGATGAATGGTATCAGATGCACCACAGTCTGCCTGTCACATTCGATGATGGCCGCGCGATCGAGTCGCTTCGGGTGCTCTCGCTGTATCAGATCACTGATCCTATGATGTTCCAGAGGATCCATGGGATAAGTCTTGGCGTGACGATGAGCGCGCAGCGGACGATCGGCAGACATGAGACTGCCGAGGCCTATCTGGAGCCACGGCTGCAAGGGCCATTGCGGGTGACCACTGCTCGCGGAGAATATGCTCTGGCGATGGTTCCCCACGACTTCTCGTCGCGTCCGCAATATACGCGAAAGGACGTGTTGCTTCGTGGTCTCGATGAAGTGTTCACCAATGAGGAATTGCCCGAGAGGGAGAAGGAGTTCGCGCTGGATCTCGTCGGAGGGTTGCTCGATCTTCGCCAGCGATGAGGAAATCATTTAAATGGTACGCTCACCCTAGCTGAGATGGGTTCAGAATATACTCCGCTTCGTGACCGTGGCGAGCTCACCGCAGTCATCCATGATGCGCAGGGAGCAGTCTCTTTGGATATCATCATCACGTCGGATGAGGCGGGAGTGGTGCATCATGCGTGGCGCGGCAAGCCAGACCACAACACGTATCTTGCACAAAGCCCTCAGGAGATAACGTCGATCGGCATCGCATCCATGATTTCGCTGTACTACAATACGCGAAGGAAGCCCCAGGGATCGTTCATGGTCCAGCGGCCGGATGTGCCTATCGATGCTGATGAAGTCATGCGCAAGTATGCCCCTGAAGTGGATCGTTGCCTGCGTCGCGTCCGTGAGATCATGGCCGATTGATCGTCTTCATGCGTCGTATCTTCGGCACGTGGTTGATGAGCTTGGCGCCGTCACCGACTTGCGTCTTCGCGCATCCGAAGAAATCGCCTTTGTGCCGTATGAGGTTCAGTCCATGTTCGATGGCTCGTGCTTCCTCTGCGGGGATGTGGATGTCTTGGCCCGTGACCCAGTGCTCTATCTCGACGTCGTCGATGTCGATGATGTGCTTGGTCGCCTGTGGGCCGATGAGTTGGCTTCCTTCGATGCTTGGTCGCATCTCGTCGTTCTCCATCGTGCCGAAGTACATGCCGATGCTGTCGATGCGCAGTGTCTCGGCGGGCACGCGGTCGAGTGCGGTGTCGATGATGTATATCCTGTCCTTGTTGTTGATGAGCATCGCCTTGTCCGTCGTGAATTCGCATCCGAACCGCTCATTGATGCCGCGCAGGATATGCTTGCGTTCTTTGCTGTTGAGGATGTGGACCTGGCTCATACTCCCCACACCACGTTGTTGCGACGGTAGATCTCCGCGATCTGCCGCATGGTCTCTTTCTCGTTTGCATCCAGGTGCTCTTTGAGGCCGCGGAGCTTTCGGAAGTCCTCTTCGGGGACGGCGGCGTACAGGATGTCTCGCTCTTCGATCTGCTTTCCTGCGACGACGGAGGGAAGGGATATGGCGACCTGTTTTCCGACGGTCGCCTCGCTGATTGATTTCCCTTCTGACTGGATGGACTTGACGATGCCCAAGGCGACGCCGTCTTTCATGATCGGCGTTCCGGTGCGAAGCGATCCGGTCAGGATCTCGACGCCGACGATGCAGGGGTTCTTCTGTCTGAAGATGCAGTTGGCAAGCACTTCGATCTTGCAGGGACGCACGACTTTGCTCAGTTCGCCTGATTCTTCCTTCTTCTTGAGTTCCTGCAACCACTCTTCGTATCTGTCGACGAGGGTGTAGATGACCTCTGCGGTGATGATCTTGACGCTCGCGGTCGATTCGGTGGGTGGGATGTTGAATCCGATGATGACTGCGGTGCGTGGGTCACGCTCGAAGTTGGCTTCGGCTTCGGCGATGTCTTTCTTGGCGATGGGTCCGACGGTGGCCTTTCGCACTTTGCATTTCTTCTCTTGGAAGATGTTGATCAGCGCTTCGAGGCTGCCGAGGGTGTCGGCTTTGAGTATGATGCCTGCGTCGTCGGTGATGATGATGATGTCTTCTATCTCTTCTTGCACGGCATGCTTGGCCTCTTCGAGGTGGGCGTCATCCGCGGAGACCAGCGGCATGCCTGCAAGGACGTCCTTGAGGTCGGGCGCGCTTACCTTCACGCCGGTGGCGGCCTGGACTTCCTTGACGCTGCGGAACTTGGTCTTCTTGTCGCGCATCTCTGCGAGGGGATCGGGGAGGAGAAGCGCGCGCACTTTCGTGGTGATTGCCCCGTCGACGCCGCCGATGACGAGGGTGTCGTTGACGCGCAGGGTCCCGTCATAGATGATGACGTCGAGCGTCGCGCCAAGACCCTTCTCTTCCTTGACTTCAAGGACGGTGCCTTTCGCGGGGCCGCTGACGTGCACGTTGAGGCTGTCCTCGAGATATTTCTGGGCGAGGCCGGTGAGGACCATGAGCAGCTCCGCCATGCCGACGTGTTGTTTTGCGCTGCAGGGGATGATGGCGACCTGTTGGATGAAGTCCGCGCGGTCGAATCGCTCGGACTGCATGCCGAACTTCTCGTGCAGGGTCCCGACGATCTGGTAGATCTTGGTGTCGAGCAGCTCTTGCACTTGCAGGGTCTGTCCGGCGATGTCTCTTGCCAGCTGCTTGTCCGCCCGTCGGTATCCTGGGAGCAGGTCGATCTTGTTTGCGGCGATGACGAAGGGTGTCTTTGCCGCGCGCAGGATCTCGATGGCTTCCATGGTCTGGGGTCGGAATCCTTCGTTGATGTCGATGACGACGACTGCGATGTCGGCGAGGCTTCCTCCTCTGCGGCGTAGGCTGGTGAACGCGGCGTGGCCTGGCGTGTCGATGAAGAGCAGGCCGGGGATGGTGAATTCCATATTCAGGCTGCTGAGCATGGCGCCGCACAGCTTCTTGACGACCTCTAGGGGCACGATGCTGGCGCCGATGGCCTGCGTGATGCTTCCCGCCTCCTTGCTGATGATGTTGCTGCCTCTAATGGCGTCGAGGATGCTCGATTTGCCGTGGTCGACGTGACCAAGAACGGATACGATAGGGCTTCGGAGGGCAGGCATGGTGTTCACCAGCGTTCATGCAGGTAGTGCTGGATACGCCAGAATGCTTTTAAATGTTGTGCAGTGTGGAGTGTGCTTTTCGCACAGAAATCTTTAAATATGATGAGTTTGACCTAGAAAGGATGATGTGGGGTGTATTGGCCATCGTGTCCGTCTCCTTGGGAGGCTTCCTTCTTGGCTATAGGTTCACGGGTTCGTGGCGCAGGCCTAAGCATTCAAGGTTCGCCGTGGTCCTGAATTTCCGTCGCACCAAGTATCATATCCATCATTGGATGCACTGTCTGCCTTCGGTGGGATTCATCATCCTCATGGGCCTCAATGGGGCGGTCAGCCTTGAGGCGACGGCGGTCAAGTATGGCGCCGCCTTCGTGTCGGGCTACGGCATCCAGGGCCTGTTCTGCAAGGATGCCTTCAAGGTGCGAAACTATGATCGTTTCGCGCAAAAGCATTAAAGGCGCCCTCTTCTCCGCAGAGGTATGAAGACCAATGAGTTCGTTGAGCGTTCGGCCGTGTTCGTGGCGTCTGAGTCGAAGATCGTCACAAAGGATCTTGACGTGTTCTACAATCCCTTGATGGCGCATAATCGGGACGTGACCGTCTTGGTGCTGCTTGCGATGGGGCGCTCGGGTCTGAGGATCTGCGATCCGCTTGCGGGTTCGGGTGTGCGCGCTATCCGGCTTCGCAAGGAGTTGCCGCAGGGCATGGTCGATTCCATCGTGGTCAACGACTTGGCCATCGGGTTCGAGGAGACCTTCCGTGGCAATCTGTCGCGCAGCGGCCTGTCTGAGGATGGATTCGTCGTCTCAAGGTCGATCGCGCAGCGTGCGATGACGGCTGGCTTCTTCGACTATATCGATGTGGATCCTTTCGGCAGTCCGAATCCGTTTCTGGACGCCGCGGTGCAGCACGTCAAGAACAAGGGGGTCGTCGCGGTGACCGCGACGGATACGTCGGCGCTGTGCGGGACGTATCCGAAGGCCTGTCTTCGCAAGTATGGGGCGACTCCTTTGAGGGGCGCCCAGATGCATGAAGGCGCATTGCGCATCCTGATCCGCAAGGCCCAGCTGGTGGGCGCCCAGTATGGCAAGGCGCTCACACCGGTGTTCAGTATGGCGAAGGATCATTATGTCCGTGTCTTCTTCTCCTGCGTGGAGTCAAAGCAGGCAACGGATGCCATCCTCGCGAAACAGGGTCTGTTGGATGGCGTGGGACCGATGTGGCTTGGCGGCCTGTGGGATGCCTCGCTGGTCGAGAGGATGTGCGAGGTCCGTGAAGGGACCCTCTTCGCATCGGATCGCGCTTTGGCCAAGGTGCTTGAGACAATCCGAGGAGAGTCTGCCGTTGACGCAGTGGGATTCGTTGATATCCATGAGCAGGCAAGGATTCTCAAGGAGGGTGAGATGGCGCGGCTTTCGCCGATCATCGATGCCATCAGGGCGAAGGGTTTTGCGTGCGCTCGCACGCATCTATCCGCGACGGGTATCCGTACTACAGCGCCAAAAGAAGCGGTTGAAGGTTTGGTCAAGAAGGAGAAGTGAGATTGCCTATCCTATGGATCTGCGCACGTCGGTGACTTCGCAGCTGTTGACGCCGTCGATTCCGCAGATGCGGTCCGCAAGGGGGTCCGGTGATCCTTTGGATTCGTCCATGACGAAGGTGAGATTGAGAGATTTGAGGCCGTATGCGATAGGGATGATCTCGTCTTTGCGGTCGCCGGCTCCGACTGCTTCGTCGATCATGGCGCTCGCAGCGGTCTTGATGGCTGCCAGGTCGATGTCAGGTGATTCTGGCATGATTCGAAACGTGACGACTACTTTTGCCATAGATATCAGTTGGGCCCGCAGAACCCGCACTTGCTGCAGGTGTATTTGGCGACGATCTGGCGCGCCCTCTTGGACCTGATGATGTCGGTCTCGCCGCAGCCGGGGCAAGGGAAGACGACCGCGCCGCGGTCATTGGTGATGCTCGTCTTGAGCGCCATGCACTTGCGTTCTGCCATAATCCGTGAGAATCACGACCCCTTTATAAAGGTTGTTGTGGGGATGGAATAGGACCAGACCGGCTCCATCGTGGAATCTTCTTAAATCCGATCCGTGTCCGTTTCGGCATGGAGATTGAGAAGGACCTTGAGTATGTCGTGCGTCATGAGGATGGTTTTCGGCCGCGGGCGCTGATCTATGCGCAGCATGGCAAGATGTATACTGTCGTCCAGATGCAGGCGGCATATGGGTTGCGCCTTGGCTTTTCGTTTCTTAGGGACGTGGAGGCGACGCCTCTTTCCGCTGATGAATTGTTGGAGTTGGCGCTGGAGGGAGAGACTGAGGCGACGAGCGTCGCCGATAGGCTTATCGATGAGTCCTCGCCTGCGCGTGTCGATCGGCCGAAGTACATGGTCGCCGAGGATGTGCGTGTCCGCATGGTGGAGGAGGAGCATATCTGCGCTCCTGATTGGGAGCGCAATATCGTCGAGTACGCCCGCAGGGAAGGCATGGATTGTCTGCGCGCTTCGCCGCAGGTCAGGATGATGGAATGCGTGGAGCTTCACAAGGAGAATTATCGTGCGCAGATGAGGAGTCTGCGTTTCGAGGTGGCGGAGAGGTTCGGTGAGCACATCAAGCTTCATCCATCATGGTTTCCGTCGGATGGCCGCCTCGATGGATCGGCAGAAAGGAAGGTCGGGGAGTGAAGGCAGTATTCGTGGCGGGATGAGTCTTCAGTCAACGGGTGGTTCGATGACCTCGACGCTGATGGGAGTCAGTCCTTTCCATGTGCGGCAACCCACTTGGGTCATTTCGCAGTCAGGGTTCTCTGACCAGTCGACGGTCGTCCATGTCCCTTCGACCCGCACATTCAGGCCGCCGATCGGCCCGTATATCTCTTCGCATGCCTGTCTGTCCACAAATAGGGTGATGCAGTCGTCTTTCCCGCACACGCGGGGGAGGGAGTAGGGTCCGCAGTAGCCCCCTTTTACGTTCGTCGTCGGGCTCTCAAGGCGACCGGTCACGGTGGCGACGTCTGATACCTGCGCTCCTTTGGTGCAGGCAGTCACCAAGAGCAGAGACAGAATGATGCTTGTGGTGAGCAGATTCATGGCTCTTGGAAGATGCCTCATCGTTTGTTCCTGTGCGCAATCGAGGCCTCGATCAATCCAAAGAAGAGGGGCGCGGGCGCAAGCAGTGATGACTTCAGCTCAGGGTGTCCTTGGGTGGCTACGAAGTAGGGGTGTTTGGGTATCTCGATGAATTCCGCCAGCCTGCCGTTTGGTGACATGCCGCTGATGACCAGGCCGCTCTCTTCGAGTCGTTTGTGGTATTCGGGGTTGACTTCGTAGCGGTGGCGGTGGCGTTCCGACACCTCGGTCTTCTTGTAGAGCTTATGGACGCGGGTGCCTTTCTTGAGCGTGGCGGGGTATGCGCCGAGGCGCATGGTGCCTCCTTTGTTGGTGACTGTCCGTTGTTCGGGCAGGATGTCAACGACGGGGTGGGCTGTCTTGGGGTCGACTTCGGTCGTATTCGCCCCTTTGAGTCCGGCGACGTTGCGGGCGTATTCGATGACGGCCATCTGGAGGCCGT
The DNA here is from genome assembly GCA_043812855.1 of Nanobdellota archaeon. Taxonomy (GTDB): domain Archaea; phylum Nanobdellota; class Nanobdellia; order Woesearchaeales; family JAHJEM01; genus JBDRLR01. Next base: position 6,631 of record JBDRLR010000198.1, read on the forward strand.
AGCAGAGGCCAAGGTACGGGATGTTGTTCTCGCGGCAGTGCTTGACGGCGGCGATCTTGCCTTCGACGCCTCGGCTGCCGAATCCTCCGGGGACGATGACGCCGTCGACTCCTTTGAGCTTTGCGGCCAGGTCCTTTTCGTCAGTGGTCTCGATCCAGACGATGTTGGTCTTGCTGTGCAGGTGGGCGTCGGCGTGGTGGATGGCTTCAATCACGCTGGCGTAGGAGTCTTCGAGCTTGGTGTATTTGCCGCAGATGGCGATCGTCGGCGTGTGTTTGGGCTGTTCCATGTTGGACAGCAGCTTCTTCCATTGCGCCACGTGCGTCCGGTCGGGCGTGATTCGCAGCTTCTTGGCGATGAGCTCGGTGATGCCTTGCTGGTCGAAGACGATGGGGATGCGGTACACGTTCTCCACGTCAAGGCCTGTGATGACTGCTTCGCGGGAGACGTTGCAGAATTGCGCGATCTTGTCCTTGATGCCTTCGTCGAGCATCTCTGAGCATCGGGCGATGATGATGTCGGGTTGCACGCCGCGTTCGCGAAGCAGCATGACGCTCTGCTGGGTGGGCTTGCTCTTCTGTTCGTGCACGCCGCTTGGGATGGGCACGTACGTGAGGTGGACGAACACGATGTTCTCTTCTCCGACGGCGCTTCGCAGCTGCCTGCAGCTCTCGATGTAGAGCTCGTTCTCGATGTCCCCGACCGTCCCGCCGATCTCGATGGTGACGATGTCTGCCTTCTCCTGTTTGGCGACGTTCAGGAAGTAGTCCACGATGTAGTCGGTGACGTGGGGGATGAACTGGACGGTCTTGCCTAGGTAGTCTCCTTTGCGTTCCTTCTCGCGGATGCGGTCGAAGACCTTGCCCATGGTCAGGTTCCATTCGAACTTGCAGTTGACGTTGATGAAGCGTTCGTAGTGTCCGAAGTCCATGTCGACTTCGCCGCCGTCCTCAAGGACGAAGACTTCTCCGTGCTCGATGGGGTTCATCGTGCCGGGGTCGACGTTGAGGTAGCCGTCGCACTTGATAGGGATGATGCGGTGTGTCTTGTTGAGCAGAAGGCCCAGGCTCGCCGTCGCGATGCCTTTGCCAAGGCCCGAGAGGACGCCTCCGGTGGTGACGATGAACTTCGTCTTCGGCATGTCCATTCTTGCCTTGGAGGCTTTTAATATTTTGTTGTCCTTTCATATATGTGCTGGATAGCAGTCGTGGCAATAGTCCTATCGAAGGATGCCGTGCTTACGGGCGAACACTGTGCAGTTGGGCAGCAGGCCGACAAAGGGGTTGGGCCCTACGGGCAATGTCGGCAGTCAGGAGCATGTGAGCGTGTGAGCAGCACGGCAACCTATGGGCCTTCGCATATGAGAACTTGATCCTACAAGAACGCGTGGTACAGCCCGCTGTACACCCACCATCCGTCGATGCCTGGGATGGGGAGCATGTTGAGGATGAAGAGGAACTTGTTGATGCTGCTGGTCGCCGCGAGGATCTGCGGGTGTTCTTTGAACATGCCGCGGCGCATGGCGAGGCTTGCGCCGAGCCAGAATATGAGGTGGATGGCGGGGCCGCCGAAGGCGATGATTGCGCTCTGCAGCTGCGTCGCGCCCATCTGGATGCTGACGTAGCCGGGCACCAGGAAGACGAATCCCCAGCCTGTCAGTTTCGCCACGATGGCGAGGATGCCGAGGATGAGAGTGGATGTGGACGCGTAGAATGCGTGGAACGTGGCGTTCAGGCCGAAGGACATCGCGATGAACTTGTGGGTGAGGTCGTGGATGATGATGGCGGGCGCCACGGCGATTGCGGCCTGTTTGAATCCGCTCATGTTGGAGCGCGTGGCGAGCTTGAGGACGTCGTCGGGCACGCGGGGCACGAAGGCGTCTTTGAAGAGCCATCCAATCAACGCTGTCATGATGGCAAGGTCCAGGATTTCGTGCAGGCCGAAGAGCATTGGGTTGTGCAGCGCTTGCTGTTTTTAAAGGTTGTTGGTTGGGGACTGCGGGTGATGGGTTCACTGGACAGGTGTCTGTAAATGTATTAAATGTCAGCGTGTTCCCAAAGACTATGCAGAAGGTCTATGTGGCGCACGCCAAGGCGATGGACTACCGCTCACTGCTGTATGAACCGATCAGGCGAAGCGGTATGACTGATCGATACGATTTTGTCTTTCCGCATGAGAGTAGCGATGGTGTGTTCAGTTCCAAGGAGTTCTTTCGCGACCTGTGTGACATCCTGGTGGTTGAGGCGTCGGTTCCCGCGCCAGGGTGGGGTATAGAGATGGGTTGGGCGGACGCGTATGGTGTCCCCATCGTGGCGCTTTGCAGGACTGATGCGAAGCTGTCTTCGTCGGTCGCGGCGATGAGCCGCCAAGTGGTCAGATATTCGACGCCAGAAGAGATGATCGGCGGCCTTGAGGCCGCTTTGCGTTCGGTTCAGTAGATCTCTTTGAGTGCTTGCTCTGCGGGAACGCCGAGTCCGATGAGGATGTCCATCATGGCAGTCACGAATTCCTTGGGTCCGCAGACGTACGTGTACACATCCGGATCCAGGCAATGCTTCTCGATGAGCGCTGCGTCGATGCGTCCGTGGCGTCCCGTCCAGTCCGCCTTGTCGGTGCGCGTGAGGGTGTGGATGATCCTGATGTTGTCGTGCTTCGCATAGGTGTCGAACAGGTCTTTGTAGATGATGTCTGCGGGCGTCTTGTTGCAGTCGATGAGCACGACGTTCACGGGCAGTTTGGCCTCGATGACGTGCTCGATGATGCATTTGAGGGGTACGATTCCGCTGCCCGCGCCGAGCAGGAGGATGGGCTTGTCGGTCTGGTCTGCGTACAGGAATTTGCCGAAGGGTCCGCGGACGTTCATCTCGTGGCCGACGGCGACGCGGTCGAGGTGCCCTGAGAAGAGTCCGTGTGGTTCGATCTTGACGGTGATCTGGACGTTGCCTGCCAGGGCGAGCGCCCCGTGAGGCGCGTTGGCGATGCTGTATGCGCGCGAGACTCCCTGGACCTTCCCGTCTTTGCTGACGTCGTCTTTGAGGATGACGTATTGTCCCGCTTGGTAGTCGAGCGCGTACCCGATACGCATCGTGAATGTCTTGGTGTCATGCGTCTCCTGGATGATATCGACGATCCTGCCTTGCGTGTTGATGGACATGGATGTCCAGAGAATGGTATCCTATTTAATCATTACTCATCCATCATGACGTCGATCTCGAAGATGGGCTGTCGTCCGCGGAATCCTGAGTCGACTTCGTGCCAGTGCCTGATGCGGTCTTCTCCTAGCTTGTGGCACAGGTGGACTTCACGTCCTTGGAACCAGCTGGGGAAGTCGACGAGGCCTAAGTCGAGGTCTTGGATGTGGACGTCGTGGTCGAGGATGTCGTTGATGAGCCTTAGGATCTTGTTCATGGCTTGTTTGGCGGCCGGATTCTCGGCGAGGAACTCGTACTCTTCTATGGATTCCTCCTCTTCGAGGCAGTCATCGATGCATTCGTAGACGTCTTCTTCGTCCATTCCGTTGCCGATCAGCCGTTTGATGAGGCGGTGGGTCTGGCGCATGTTCGCGTCTATCTCTTGCAGCAGTGTGTCGGCCTCCTCGATCGTGTAGTAATGCTGTTCTTGCATACGACCAGTGAGCGCGCAACATTATATAAATCTATTGGCACGTGTGGATAATTTTTTATAGTCGTGTCCATCGGATGTGTCGATGGATCAGGTTGTCGGCAAGGGTGATGCGGTGCGCGTGCATTACGAGGCGAGTCTCGATGATGGTTCCGTGGTGGATTCAACCAAGGGCAAGAGCCCTCTTGAGCTGCGTGTCGGCGAGGGGAAGTTCGTTGAGGGTTTCGAGTCGGCGCTCATCGGTCTTCGCACGGGTGAGCGCAAGCGGTTCATGCTTTCCGCCAAGGACGCGTTCGGCGAGAAGGATGACGATCTTGTCGATGTGGTTCCTAAGGAGGCGTTCCGTAATGTGTTCGAGCCGAAAGTAGGGATGCGTCTGGGTCTTCGCGCTCCGGATGGCACCGAGGTTCCCGTGAAGGTCATCGCGGTGGACGACGCGGTGACCATCGACAAGAATCATCCGCTCGCGGGCGAGCGTGTCCATTTCGACGTGACGGTCGTCTCGATCAGATGAGCAGTCCTGCGCCGATGCGCAGCAGGATGATCTGCACGACCAGGTTGATGCCTCGCGACACCAGGGTCCTTCCGGTTCCGTACCTCATCAGGACTGAGTAGCTGAAGATCTGGATGCCGAGCATGCCGAGGATGGCGATGACCGCCGAGACGAGGGGTGTGCTCTCTGTCGAGACGAAGACGGCATACAGCAGGATGCCTACCAGGTACGACGTGATCCTGATGCCTCTCTCTGCCCGTTGGTGGGCGCAAAGCGACGTGACCGCGATGGGCGCCGCGATCGCGAGGAAGATCGCGCCGGCGTAGCCGAAGAGCATGATGCATGCGATGACCGCGAAGGGGAGGATGTCGAGGTCGAAGTGCACTTCGCCGAACTGGATGCGGTGGCTTTCGATGACGGTCGCGATGATGATGATGGCTGCCGCGGTGAGGAGGTACACGGTCAGCGACGGCAGGATGATCAGCAGCAGTGCCGCGGCGATCAGGGCGGCGATGAGCGTCGTCTTTGCGGCGTGCACAGTGGAAGTCTTGCGTCTGCGGGCGAGTCGGGAGAGCGGCGGCTCCATCTTGTAGTCGTCGCCGTGGTCGGGGTCTGAGTCTGAGTAGGATGTCTCGCTGCCTTGTTTGACCAGCTGCATATGCTCTTGCAGGTACTCGTGCCGGTAGGTGTGTGGCAGCCAGTTTTCGTAGTCTTTGGCGTTTCGAGGTATGGGCGGGGTCCGCATGGGCAGAGGATGCGGCACGGCCTTAAATAGTTTTGATGCTTTTCAGCACGCGGTATCCTCCTTGTCTGGCGAGGGTGCTGACGTTGCCGAAGATGTCGTGCATGCGCATTTCGAGGACTTTTCCGCCTTTCTGGTAGCGGACGACCAGCTGCAGCGTCCCTGCCTGCTTGAGGCTGAGGTGCGCGTGTTCGATGAAGGAGAAGCAGACGTCTCGTCCGGCGGTGTAGGGTGGGTTGGTCAGGATGGTGTCGTACGATCCAGGGATGGCTTGGGTGGCGTCGGCTTCGATGACGTGTGCGTCCACCTTGTGCCTCTTGGCGTTGCGGCGTGCCAGTGTCAGCGCGCGCTGGTTGACGTCCATCAGGGTGACTTGGCACGAAGGATGCTGGATCTTGGCGATGATGCCGACGATGCCGATGCCGCATCCCAGGTCGAGGACGTCGCCTTGGATGATCGCGTGCTCGATGAGGGCTCGGGTTCCGTTGTCGAGTCTGTCTTTGGAGAAGACGCCGCTTCCGCTGAAGAAGAGGTAGGTGCTGCTGCCGATTCGCACAGGGATGTCTTTCTGGCTTAGGGTGCTTGGCTGGCTTGCGTCGTAGTAGTGCGTCATGGCATGATGTCGAGGATGGCGTAGCCGAGGCGGTCCGCGGCGCGCACGAGGTCCTGCTCGTCGGTTCCTGAGATGCGCACGCAGTTGTCGACATGGGTGACTGCGGTGTAGTCCATCTTGGTGAGCCACACGACCAGCGTGTGTTCGCTCTGGTTCTGGCACTTCACGACGTTGAATGGGACGCTGGCGTTTGCCGGCACGTCTGGCGGAAGCGAGGTGAACGCGCTTCGGGTGTCAAGGCCAAGGATGCCGAACCGGGAGCCGGTCAGTCGGCTGATCTGCACTCCTGCCTGCACGGCGGTGCCGTTGAGATCAGGGTCGAGCGTTACGTAGACTCTTCCTGTCTTGGGGAAGTTGGTGAACAGCGCGCCCATGTCCGCGTCGATGGGGATGTCCTCCACCTCGGTCGGATAGTACCAGAACGGGACGGTCGTGAGCATTCCGTTGACGACGACGTCGGTCTCCCAGTACAGGTCGTGGGGGTCGCGGCGGAATTCGAAGTAGTTGTAGGTGTACTGGTCCGCCAGTCGCTCCTGGTGGTGTTTGTTCCACAAGAGCACGCCGGCGATCACGATGATGATGGAAAGGGTGACCAGGACGAGCACGAGCGTGGGGTTGAAGGTCTTGGAATCCGGTTCTTCAGACGTGTCCGCAGGTTCTGCGGCTGCTTTCTTAGTTTGCTTGGCCATCGATCACTCCGAGATAATGGTAGAGCAGGGCGTCGCGTGCCTGCAGGAATCCTCCTGCCGTGGCCGAGACGACGATGCAGTTTCCGACCATGGTGATGTTCGTCGTGTTGCCTTGCTCGAAGTAGACGACTGCCGTGGTGGGCGTCGCCGCCGTGCAGTCGTAGATGCTGTAGTCTGCGTATGCGCCTTCTGCTCGCGTGGCCGCAAGGATGTGGGGCACAGGTATGTATTGGCTCAGGTCGTACTTGGCTTGTTCGATTGCGTCCTGATTCGCCGCGGCGGGGTCGTGGGTGTAGATGATGATCTCCGCCCCTTGCAGTCCCCAGATCGCCTCTTGCGGCACGTCGATGTAGCTGACGAGGCTGGGGTGGTAGTAGAACGCGTAGGTGATGTCGCCGATGTCGAGCAGCTGCATTCCCGTGGTCGGGTCGACTTCGATGTTGTAGTCTCCGTAGTTGGTGCTGGTGGCTGACTGCTGTCCGACGAAGATGCCGAAGATGCTGAACACCATCAGGAATACGACGACGATTCCCATGATGATGCGGACTTTTCGTTGCTGGGCTTCCTGTCTTCGTCTTGCCATGGAGAGTAGGGCGAGGCCCGCTTTTTATAGGTTGCTATTCAATGACGGGGAATTCGAGAGCGGGAAGGTCGAAGACGTCGCGGCGGTATGCATTGAGGCGCAGGCGATCCGCCCGCAGGAAGGGCGCTATGCCTCGTGTGACACCGTCCGCTCGCTTCCGTATGTCTTCGTTGTCGCGGTACGCGTTGATGGGTCCGTGGCGCATGATGAAGAGGGCCGCGAACTGGTCGACCGCGTGGCTTGCCTCGCCCAAGGTAACCATCACCTCCGCCGCATAGAATGGAGTCAATGCTTCGTAGCGCTCGTACGCTTTGGGATCCGCTTCTTCCCCTTGCCAGTCCCACATCTGCTTGACAGCTTCAGCGACATGCTCGAGAGCTCGTGATCGGAGATCAGCATTATCGGGCATGGTCTTCCACAGTCTTGCCGCTACTTGCGCCCCAATCATGTGGACGTTCCAATAATCTGCGCGTCCGGTCGAGGGGAGCTGTGGTCGCTCGAGGCTTCGTTGCAGTCGTTCAATGTCGTTCGACGCGGCAGTCAGATAGTCGTCAGCGCGATGCAGCTTGGTACTGTCGTCGGATCGGCTGAATATCCCTGCTGCGACGTAGTTGGTGCGGATGCGTTGCACGAGGATGTCGGGGTCCGGTCCTGTGAGTTCTGCCGTCGCCAAGTCAAGAGCCGACCTGACGTCATCCACAGAAGAGTCCTTGGCGATCGCGTATGCGCAGAGCGCCGCTTCAGTGTGTATCTTGGCGCGCGCCAGTCGTGCGACGTTGTTCTCCTCGAAATGATCCGCCAGCAATACATCGAGAGCCATGAGCGCCGCTTCCGGTTGCCACAGAATCTTACGTTCAAGATAGCTCTTTGCGTGTACGATGAGGGCGTTCTCTGCCAGGGCGTACTTGTCTGACATCGCCTCGACGATGGCGATTTGCACGCGGTCCACGTTCTCTGGGGTCGCCGTCATCGATTTGCGGTAGACTTGAGCATACGCGTCGACGAACCCTTGGCTGAATTCCATGTCGACGAGGACGGCGGGTGCATTTATAAAAGTGGCGCCAGCCAAATGTATTTAAAGCAGGCCACAGACTCTCAAGGACATGCTCTCTGACAAGGAACTCAAGAAGCGCTTCCGCGGCGAGGCGTCGTCGAATCCGGACAAGTACTATCCGACATCGACGCTCATCGACTTGGGGTTCTCGCGCAGGCGATGCTCGTCGTGCGAGAAATTCTTCTGGGCCACGACCTCACGCCAGGTATGCGGCGAGGCGGAGTGCGAAGGAGGGTATTCCTATATGGATACCAAGAGAGCGGGCATGTCATTCACGCAGGTATGGAGGGAGTTCAGCGCGCTGTTCGAGAAGAAAGGATACGAGGCGATCAAGAGGTATCCGGTCATCGCGCGTTGGAATGCCACGACGCATTTCGTGATCGCGTCGATCACTGACTTCCAGCCGTATGTCGTGTCCGGCGAGATCGAGCCGCCGGCAAGAAAGCTGGTGGTGCCGCAGATCTGCATCCGTTTCCCCGACCTCGACAACATAGGTATCAGCGGGCGCCACTTGACTGGCTTCACCATGATCGGTCAGCACGCATTCCTCTCAAGAGAAGAGTTTGATCAGCGTGCGCTTTTCCTCGATTATTTCGATTGGTACATCGCAGGGCTGGGATTGGGAAAGGATGAGTTCGTCATCCATGAGGATGTCTGGGCGGGCGGGGGCAATTTCGGTCCTTGCCTTGAGTTCTTCTCCGGCGGCCTTGAGATCGGCAATCAGGTGTATATGATGTTCGAGCAGACGGAAGGCGGCCATCGCGAGCTGAGGATCAAGGTGCTCGATATGGGGATGGGCCAGGAGCGGTGCGCGCAGTTCACGCAGGGCACGGCGACGATCTATGACGCGGTCATGCCGCAGGCCATAGCCTATCTTGAAGGTTGTGTGCCCACGATCAGCGCGGCGGACAAGAAGATATTCATGCGCTTCGTCCCGTTCGCAGGCAAGGTGAATGTGGATGAGAATGACGATATCGACGCGGTGTGGGCGCAGATCGCCTCGAAGCTCGGCATCGAGGTGTCCGCCCTCAAGCGTACCGTGATGGTGCGTGCGGCGCTGTATTCGATCGCTGATCATACGAGAACGCTGCTGTACGCGCTGGGCGACGGCGCGATTCCCAGCAATGTCGGCGGGGGATACAACTTGCGCGTCCTGTACCGTCGTGTCAGGGATTTCATGGATCGCTACGGATGGGACATCGACATCGAGATGTGCATGCGGATCCATGCGGAGTCCATCAAGGAGGAGTATCCTGAGTTCGAAGGGAAGCTCGGTCAGGTCTTCGCGATCCTCGATGTCGAGGAACGCAAGTATCTGAACAATCGTCGGCGCAACGAATCGATCATAGCGTCGGTGATCCGAAAGGATCTGTCCGTCGATGACATCATCAGCCTCCACGAGTCGGAGGGCATCTCGCCTGATGAGCTCCGCTCCGCGGCCTTGAAGGCAGGAGTTGACCTTGACATCCCTGACAACATATTCTCGCTCATCACGGAACGTCATGCGTCCGTCGAGCAGAAGGCATCCACGAAGAAGGAGTTTGCGTTGCCGCTCGATGACGTGCGTGCCACTGAGCTCTTGTATTATGATCATTTCGACCTTGCGCAGTTCGACGCTAAGGTCCTCGCAGTCATCGAGGGAGAGTTCGTCGTCTTGGACCGCACGGTCTTCTATCCGACGAGCGGCGGTCAGTTGCATGATGTAGGCACGATCGCGGATGAGCGCGTGGTGGATGTCTTCAAGCAGGGACCTGTCGTGGTGCACGTCGTGCCTGGCACGTCGCTCAGGAAGGGTCAGTCGGTGCATGGAGTCATCGACGCGGACCGTAGGCTGCGTCTTGCGCAGCATCATACGGCGACGCACATCATCAACGGCGCGGCGAGGCGTGTGCTCGGCGAGCACATCTGGCAGGCGGGCGCGGCGAAGAGTCCCGAGAAGGGCCGTATCGACATCACGCATTATGACAATCTGTCCGATGAGCAGGTCCATCGTATCGAGTACGTCGCGAACGGACTCATCGAGGATGACGTGGCAATAGGCAAGTCGTTCATGGACCGAGGCGAGGCTGAGCGTCGGTTCGGCATGTCGATCTATCAGGGCGGGGCGGTGCCGGGAAGATCGCTTCGCATCGTCGAGATTCCTGGTTTCGATGTGGAAGCGTGCGGAGGGACGCATCTTGACCGTACCGGTCAGGCGAAGGCCGTGCGCATCACGCGTACCTCGAAGATCCAGGATGGCGTCATCCGCATCGAGTTCGTGGCGGGCGATGCGGCGAAGGAGCATGACTCGTCGTCTCTGACCGTCGCGGCCCAGCTCGCGGACTTGCTCGGGTGCGAGGTATCCCAAGTCCCTGGTCGTGCCGACGAATTGTTCGCCAAGTGGAAGAAGGTGCAGAAGTTCATCAAGAAGAAGGAAGCTGTG
>JBDRLR010000199.1:0-2086 GCA_043812855.1 Nanobdellota archaeon
CGTCCCCAGGCCGATGGTGAAGACCTTGATGCCATTGTCCTTGGCGCGCTGCGCCTGCACGAGGGTCTGCGGGTCGCTTCCTGGCCCGCTGTTCTCCCCGTCCGTGAGCATGATGATGGAGAACACGTTGAGCGGCGAAGCGTTGATGAGCAGCTCATCGATGCTCACCCTGAGGGCGTCATCAAGGGCAGTCCCCCCATAATCAGGAGTGAGGCCGCTGATGGCCGCGATGAGGGCGAAACGGTTCTTCGTCGGGCTCTTCACCAGCTTGGCCGTGCCATTGAAGTTGACCAGACCCGCCTCGTCGGACTCGTTGAGCAAGGAGACAAAGATCGACGCGGCCATCTTTGCGTCCTGGAGCTTCGATGGCGGAGCATCCATGCTCTGCGAATTATCGATGGCGATCATGACTGAATTGTTATCATCGTAATACTGCGCGAACATGGACGCGTCGATGGTGAAGTTCAGACTGGCGGAACCGACGGCGCAATCCATGCTCGTCGGCTGGACAGCCTTCATGGACGGAACAGGTGTGGCGAGCATCGGAACAGGCGGGGCCGCAGCCAGCCGCGGCCTTGCCGGGACGACGCGGTACGCATACACGGCGTCGAGCGCAAGCAAGGCGATGAAGACCAGCGCTACGACCGACCACCGGAATCTAGAACTCCCACCTCTTGCACCCATCCTGGGCTGACTTCGGTCAGGACACTATAAATATCTTATGGTCAATGTGAGGCAAGCAAAGACCTTTGATTCTCCTTGCTCCGCGTGGCGCGCCCGCGCGATCCGTGTCTTGCCTGCGGCACCAGGTCAACATCACACCATCTTCAGAAGCATGCCTGTCGAGATGATTCCGACCTGTGTTTGCAGCTTGAGGCCCTTGTCGTGACTCCAGACCGGACAGTCCAAATGCAAGGCAAGAGCAAGATAATCCACATCGCGAGGATCTGGCGTGATTGCGCGGGCAAAATCAAGGAATCCTGCGTATTCTCTTTGGGGAATCGACTGAATGACTGACGAAACCACATCGATGAACATCAGAAGAGTGCGCCTTGGAAGTCCAGACTTCTTTTCAATCAGATCAATGTGCCCCGCTATCTCCTCCATCAAGAATTGCGGAGCGAAAAGACGCAGACGTGGATCGAACAGCAGCCGGAAGGTGTCTTTTTGCGCCGCGATCAGGGCAGAGAAAACAATATTGGCATCAATGACGAGGCGCATCGGAATCGAGACGCTGATGCAAGGATTCATTAATCCTTCTGCCCAACGCGACCGCATCTTCCGAAGTCAATGTGGATCCGCTGGAGATCTGCCGAAGAATCTCCAGCTCGGTGAGCTTGCGCTTGAATGCAGTCCGAGCGACCTCAGACCAATTCATTTCCTTGTGGAGCTCCATATCCTTCTTGAGCGCATCCGAAATGGACACGGTGATGTTGACCATGATGCGTGTAAACACAGAATATATATAAATGTTGTGTAATCTGTGTCAGAGGTACACGTTGTCATGATGCTCGAAATCCTCGAACATGACCTGCTGCCGATGGTGCTCAATGCGAAAGACCAGTACGAAGTTGCCGACGTGGACTCGCTGTTCATACATCACTTCACCGCACGATCGAACTCCTCACGGCTCAGGTGCTTCTCGCTCTGTATCCTCTTGAGCTTCGCATCATATCCTGGTCGCAGACTCTCTTGAAGATAGGACTCTTCGTAGGCCTTGACAACGAAGTCAATGGCCTGCGACTTGTCTTTGAGACCGTGCTGGGCCTTGACGATGTTGAGCACCCTGTTCGTCCGATCATCAATCTGTATCATCGCTTGCACCATATACATCACCTCTAGTATTATATATGTGGTGTATATATGTGTTTTGGTTGTCTTCTTCTTGTCGCAGGATGCAGATATAGGTTTCGCCGCGATCCTGCGTGCTCTTCCGACTCGCCCGGAATGGCGTCGGACAGGGGTCTGGTTCAAGTCATATCAGCGGCTCTTGCGACGGAGAAACTCGGCCCGAGTCATGCCCAGATCATGCTTGATGATCTTGAGCAGAAGACCTCTATCGATCTGGTCGCCCGGATGATGCGGT
>JBDRLR010000200.1:0-2580 GCA_043812855.1 Nanobdellota archaeon
CTTCATCTGCAACGAGGAACACCTGCGAGACACACCGATGCGATCGGTGCTCCAGCGCATAGCGCCGCAAGGAAAGATACTCTCGATCCCTCCGCACAAACTCGGCCCCGTGCACGCCATCATGGCACACGCAGACCACATACCTGACGACGAGCCCACGATCGTCAACTACTGCGACTTCTCATGGGTGTGGGACTACGACGCATTCAAGCAGCACGTCGAGGAAAGCCAGTGCGACGGATGCGTCGTCGGATACCAAGGATTCCACCCCCACCTCATCCACAACAACCTGTACGCCGGCGTGCAATACGACGCTGATGGCCGCATGACGAACATCAAGGAGAAGACACGATTCTCGCCGGACGCCATGGGGACATTCCAAAGCTCAGGGACATACTATTTCCGAAGCGCAAAGCTGATGAAGACCTACATGAAGCGCATCATGGACGAAGGCGCCAGCCTCAACGGCGAGTACTACGTCAGCACCGTCTTCGAGCCAATGCTGCGCGACGGCCTGCACTGCACCATCCAATCCATCCCCTTCATGCTCCAATGGGGAACACCTGAAGACTTCGAGGAATACAAGAGCTGGTCGAAGGGCTTCACTCGGAAAGCGAAAGGGAAGATGACAAGAGGGGAGATGCTGGCGAAGGACCATCTCGTTGCGCGAGACACGATGCCCGTCCTCGACGAATCGACCAAGGAGAAGACATACTCCTACTGGCAGGAATACTTCCACCAGAACAAAGACCACGCGTATGACAAATCAGATGATCCTGAGGCCTAGTCGAGCGCAGACCTGATATGATCGACGAATTCTGTCGCGTACCTTTTGCTCGGAGCGTACATGAACATCTCTTTCTGACGCACGCAATCGACGTCTGTGTACCACGACGAGAACGGCTCGATATCCTGGGCCCGCATATCGAGGACCAGACCGCCCGCCTTGCGCCACGCAAGGGCGGAGCAGCCGATGTCGTGGACGGGAAGTCCGCCTCCGATATACGCGCGACACAGAGGCAACGCCGCCACGCCGAAAAGAGAGAGGAAGGTAACCACGAATGATCCCGTATGCTCTGGTGCGCGCTGGCCGAGGCAAGAGCGTATCTTCGCTGTCTGCGTTCCCAGCGCCCCGCTCACGCGCACGAAGTCAGACTCATGGAACGACGCGCCATCATCGACACGCACCCTCTTGCCGTCGATGAATGTCTCATCGTCGGTCACGCTGAGCATGACATCGAGCGCAGGATAGAAGATGACACCGGAGACTGGCGTCGTACCCTTGGCAAGACACAGCGAGACGCCCCACCATGAATGGTGGGCGCCAAGATAATTCGCGGAGCCATCGATCGGATCGATGATGAGCGTGAATCCGTCATCCACGAACCTGTTCATGTGCGTGAATGAAGTCGCATCCTTCACATCCTCCTCCGTGATGATTCCGAATCGGCCCGCATGGTTCTTGGCAAGGAGCGTCAGGATCAATTCCTGCACCTTGCCGTCCGCTTCTGAGAACGCGGACTTCTGCCGTCGATAATACGCATCAGGCTCATCCACATCCTTGGCCTGCGCTTCCACCGTGCCCTGCATGGAAAGTGCGAGGGCGCCGGCCCTTCTGGCGACATCCTTGAGCTCCTCGATACTGATGACCATGCCTCGTGAAAGGAACACGACCTATAAAAAACATTCCCATGCTGCTGTCGATCCAGAGTGAAAAGCTTATATATATACCACTCCTAACCATTACTATGGTTCCTCCCGCCGGACTCATCATCATCCACCGCGTCAACACGATCGAGTCCCTGCTTTCGGTGCCGCACGAATTCGGCGTGGAGATCGATGTCCGCGGCATGGGCGATCGGCTGCTGCTCAGCCACGACCCCTTGACGGACAAGGGGGCCTACGACGAACTCGAACCCTACCTCGACGCGTTCAAGCACGCATTCATCATCTTCAACACCAAGGAAGCAGGATACGAAGACAGGATCATCAAGGCCGCCGAATCGCGCGGCATCGACTACTTCCTTCTCGACGTTGAATTCCCCTATCTGTTCCGCGCAAGTCGAAACGGCGTGCGCAAGATCGCGGTGCGGTACAGCGAAGCGGAACCCATCGAAAATGTGCTTGCGCAGATCGAGAACGGCAAGCCGCTCGTCGACTGGGTGTGGGTGGATACCGTCACCCGACTCCCCATCGACTCGACCGTCGCGAAGCAACTCACCCCATTCAAGACATGCCTCGTCTGCCCCAGCAGATTCGGACGGACAGACGACATTGAATCATACTGCAAACAGATGGATGACGCCGGCTTCAAGCCGACCGCGGTGATGACCGACCTTTCGCTCGCACCGCAATGGACGAGGTGGTACCGATCGCGAACCTGATCACCATGGCCGGACGCGGGAAGCGATTCAGCGACGCAGGATACATGCTGCCCAAACCTCTCATCGACGTCCATGGCAAGCCCATGGTGCACCGCGTCATCGACTCCTTGCCCCCGTCCGACAAGTGGATCTTCGTGGTCCGCGACGAGCACGTCAAGGAGCACAGCATCGACAAGGTCATCAAGGAACGCATCCC
>JBDRLR010000201.1:0-6994 GCA_043812855.1 Nanobdellota archaeon
ATCCTTCATCTCAAGCATGTAGTTCCACGGCTTGATGCTCAGACCGCCGCTGTCGAACGTGATACCCTTGCCGACAAAGGCAATGGACTCCTTCGCGGACTTGTTGTACTCCAAGATGATGAGTTTCGGCTCCTGGTCGGAGCCTGCGCTGACGCCAAGGATGGCCTCCATCTTCATCTTCTTGAGGTCTGCCTTGCCGAAAACCTTGACGCCGAGATTGTGCTTCTTCGCCAGCTTCTGCGCCTCAGCAGCAAGCGCGCTTGGAGTCATATCCCTTGCAGGAGTATTGATGAGGTCCCTCGTGTAGTTCTGCGCATCCGCAAGGATGGTCGCGAGCCTGATGCCCTGCTCGACGTCCGCCTTCGCCGTGTCCTGGCAGATGATGGCCATCGCATCGACGACCTTCACCGACGAAGTGTCACTCTTATACCTGGTGAACTGGTAGAGACCCAGAATCGCGCCTTCCGCTATGGCCTGCGCCTTGTCCTTGACTGAGACTTTCTGGACCGAGGTCGCCATGAGCAACGTCGCATACGACTTGAAGCCCTGGTCACGGACGATCTTCGCCGAAAGACCCGACGCACGACGAAGAGTGTCGAGCGTGGCGTCAGCCTTCTTGCCAAGGCCAACCACGATGATCTTCTTGACCTTATCAGTCTTCGTGGCGAAGACCTCACCCATCTCCGCCTTGAAACGCTTCTCAGTTCGTGCAGCCTCAAGATCAGGAAGCTGCAATTCCTTTGCGGGATCATCCTCAAAGACGCCCATGACGAGCGCGTCACCCGCATATTCACCTGGCCGTATAGTCGTGGTTGAAATCTTCATCTCTCCTCTTCCCCCGCACTATTATATAAACGTTGTGATGGGCGCTTCACGAAGACACGGCGACGCAAACCTCACACCCGACCCCAGCCACCAGGCAGACAACACCCTCATCCCCCTCCACGCCACAGCCGACACCCGCACCGACACCTATGCGCGTGACGCAGGCGTCGTAGGCTATTTGACCGTTCTGCAAACGTCGAAGACATCACGAAGATCGACGGATAAGATATATGAATCCAGGATAGTTGATGAAATAACCGACACATTTATATATATGTATATACATATACATATCATGTCGAAGACCATGATGATATCCAACGATGTCTACGCCGAACTGAGAAAGATGAAAGGAGAGAAGTCATTCAGCGAAGTCATCAGAACGCTCATCCGAGAACGAAACAAGCCCAACGGGGCGGAACTGTCGAAATACGCGGGCTCATTCAAAGGAGACACTGAGTGGGACGAGAGCAAGAAGATGCGGGACAAAGGGTGGAAGGATTGGTCAAAGAAATATGCCTAGACACCGACGTCATCATCGACATCCTCAAGTCAAATGCGCGAGCACAGCACCTGGCAAAAAATCTAGGCGCATACGAAGTCTACACCACGACGGCGAACATCTTCGAACTCTTCCTTCGAAAGACGAACAAAGACACCCTCGAATCATTCGTGAGCGCATTCCACGTACTGCCATTCAACTATGAGTGCGCAAGACTCGCAAGCGAGATCGCGCTCTCCTTGGACCTGAAAGGAAGACCTGTCGACTTCCGCGACATCTTCATCGCCAGCATCTGCATCCAGAACAAGCTCCCCTTGGCGACGTTCAACACGAAGCACTTCTCGCAGATCCCCGGTTTAAAACTAGTGTAAAATGCTCTGCCATGCTGAAAGCAGCAGTTTAACAATGCTGCCAAGCTGCGCTTTTGCGCGCGGCTACGTCTGCGCACTGCGCGCGCCAAAAGAGTAACCGCCATCCACCACAATATCCTGTCCAGTTATGCCCGGATGCCCCAAGAGAAAGGTAATCACGCTCGACACCTCCGCAGGCTCAAGCAACCGTCCGATCAGAGGAGCGCTGCCTGCCGCCAACGCGCGTTCTTCGGTACTGAAGTTGTCCATCGTCATGCGTGTCAGGGTCCAACCAGGCGACACGCTGTTCACACGGACACCTTTGCAGGCGTACCTGCCCGCATACTGCCTGACCAACTCCCTCACCCCTGCCTGCACAGCGCCCGAGAGAGGATTGCCGAACGGAACCGAAGACACCGCCACAACACTACAAACTCCAGCCTCGAGCGCAGATTCAATCAATGCTGACAACCCATACAGCTTCGGAGCGGCATAGGCTGTGAAGTCCTGTTCTTGCGGCTCATCATGCATGGGGATGCCCGCGCACGCGACCAGAGCATCGAGCCGGCCATATCGTCCATGCGCCTGCGCCACAAGGGACCTGCACTGCCCAGGATCACCGACATCAGCCACCACCGTGTACGCGCAGCCCCCCTCAAGCGAAATCCGGCCCGACACCGACTCGAGACGAGCAGGTGAATGATATCCATTCAGCACCACCGCATAGTCCAATCGCGCCAGATCGTACGCGACTTGCCGTCCGATGCCGCTGCTTGCGCCAGTCACCACAACGACCCGCTTGTCGACAACCGTCATGGTTCCCTGCACAGATACTCATCGATGTTGCTGAGGAACTTACGACCTTTGATCTCGACCGCTCCCTTGGTGAACCAACCGGCCCGATACGTGAACACGTTGCCCCTCGCGCTCAATGCCGCGAGTTCCTTTCGCGGCGGCAGACCATCGTACACGTCAAGATACGCACGGACCACATCATCTCTGAGCAGCCGCATGAGCGCCTCCTGATCGACGAGGTTACCTGCGCTTGTGTTCGAGAATATCGCCCCAGGCCGCAGACGCGAAAGAAGGTCCGCGTCGATGTACGGACGATCAGGATGATCCTCATGCACCGCGTACGGAGACAGGTGCACACTGACTATGTCGGAATCCGCGAATATCTCTTCGAGGCCAGCGAATCGCACACCCAAGGCTTCCTCTTGACCGCGGGATCGTCTCTTGCGAGAGAAATACCTGACGTCAGCGTCATATGGTCTCACCAATCTGGAGAACTGCTCGCCTATCGGCCCGAATCCCACGATCCCCACTTTCTTCGCGTACAGATCATCCTGCGGAATGTCCTCCTTTCGAAGCGGCACACGCTGGGCAGTCTTGAGCAGCTCAAAGTGCCAAGACCCTCTCTCCGTATTCCTGATCTCGCGCGGCAGATTGCGCAGCACCGCAAGGATACCCGTCAACGCCATGGACGAAACCGCATATGTCCCATAGTCAGGCACGTACGTCACCGTGATGCCAAGCTCCTTTGCCAAGGGCAGATTGACACGATGCGCAGCAAGATTCGTCCAATACCCGACATACTCAAGATTCCTGGCGTTGCGCAGCGCATCATCATGGATGGTCGTCCAACAGGAGATCACCGCGTCGGCATCCTTTATCGCATCCTCAAGCTCGGATCCCTCGAGCGGCCGGGCCGCCGCCTGCGTCCAGCAGATAGGCGCCTTCTCATCTTCAGCCTGCTGATACAAGTCCTGTATCGTCGCCTGCCCTCTCGCGTTGACGATCTCGCGAGCGTGCTGCCTGAGCGTCGACCATTGATCCAGAAACAGGATAATAGGATCAGTCACGACGACCTTCTCGAACTTCCTTGCATTCACCATGCTCTTTCTCCTCCCAGCCACTCAGACCGACAAATCACTACTCTTAGGTGGTGTTCTATATTTATCAATCTTTTGGTCGATTTTTGGTTGAAAATGGAAATATTTATATCTATTAGTTCTCATTTTCATTCATAATCGATGAGCCACACCTTCGACAATCGGGATGCGCGGATCCTCTACGCATTGGACCTGGACAGCAGGCAAAGCTACCTGCAACTGTCCAAGACCCTCAGCATGAGCCAGAACGCGATACGCTACCGCGTCGAACACCTCATACGCGAAGGCATCATCAAGACATTCCAGACCGTCGTCGACATCGGCAAGCTCGGCTACATCAGTTTCCGACTCTACCTGCGCCTCAAGAACGCCACACCCCAACAGGAGGAAGCGCTGCTCGACTGGCTCAAACACCAACCCATCGTCGCATGGATCGTCTCCATCGAAGGCAGATATGACATCGGCATGCTCGTCCTCACCCGAGACGTCGCAGAGATGAACGCATTCTGGCAGCAGATGATCGAGACCCATGTGAACATCATCGATGACCGGCTGCTCACCATCATGGCCCGCGTCGACTACTACTCACGAGCGTATCTGATCGGCAAGGAAGCGAACGACTACGAGATCGCCTTCATCACCGAACCCACCACACCAGACACCGACGAGACCGACCTGCGCATCCTGGCCACCATCGCCACCGACGCCCGCAAAGCCATCATCGACATCGCCCGCGAACTCGACCTGTCGGCCAAGACCGTGATCGCACGGATCAGATCCCTCGAAAAAAGGAAAATCATCCTCGGCTACCGGATGATGATCGACAGGCAGAAGATCGGCTACGAATATGTCAAGATCCTGATCCGGCTGCAAAACAGCACGCCCGCACGCAGACGGGAACTGCGCAATTTCATCAAATGGCACCCCAACATCATCTACAACGATGAAGTCCTCGGCGGCGAAGATGTGGAGATCGAACTCGAAGTGCAAGACATGGCCCACCTGCGCACCATCATCGACGACATGCGCACCCGATTCGCCAGCATCATCGCAGACCACGACGTGATGCGATTCTACAAGGAGCACAAATATGTGTACTTGCCCATGGATCTCTGCGGCCAGGCGCAACCAGTCAAAGGAAAGGCCCGAAAAGAGCATTCGGCATGAAGCGCAATGCGCGTGAGGCTCGCACATCTGAAAAAGCATCCTTGAGATATGAAAGGAAGGTACAATGCTCCCGCCGGGTGCTTGAAAACGCAAAACGTTTTCGGCACCCTTTGGTCGCATCACTGCGTGATGCTCCCGCCGGGATTCGAACCCGGGTCGAAGCCTTTCGCTGAGCGAAAGGCCAGAAAGCTGGCTTTCCGCTACCTCGAGAGGGCTTCATGATGGGCCGGACTACACTACAGGAGCGTACACGCTGGGGCGACGGGTTGGTTTATAAAGATTGCTGAGCGTGAGCCGGGCACACTTATAACCGACCACACATTCACCGCTCCATGAAAGCCCGAATCGCCGCTGCCGCACTTCTTCTCGCACTCGGATGCGGCAAACCGCAAACACAGGAAGAGCAGTACCGCGCCCTGCTCGAAGGCACCGCAAAAGGTCCAATCACGATGCGACTGCCCATGAGCGACAGCCTGCACGCACGCCTGGGCGACCACCCCGACCTGAGCGGCCTTGTCCCTCGCATCGTGTACCAAGAGAGCCTCGACGTGCGCAATCCCAAGATGGTCGACGACCTGATGTGGACAGCCGGGGCACACATGGACGAGGAGAGCGGGGTGGACAACCTGTGGAGAATCGCACAGCGCGACAGCCTCGAAGAATCATGGGCCTACATCCCACGGGCGAAGGCATGGATCGAGACCGGCATGTTCAGCGTACCATACATCCTCATCAACGACTCGACCAAAGCCGCGGGAAGCGCCGAAAATGAAGCGCTCGTCAAGCACCTGATGGCCCAGAACGACAGCCTCACGCTGTACCACGTCCACCCTGATTTCAGAAGCAAGGTCAGAGACTACCTCTCGTCATTGCTGAGCGAAAAACACTCAGCAAACCGCGAGCAGATCCTGCGCATCGGAGAGTACCAGTACCGCGCCAAGTTCATCAGACCGTCACCCGCAGACCTCACACACATGATCGAGCGAGACCGAGACTTCCGCACGATGCACTCCGACGGCGACATCGGACACGCAATCATGTCATCCTACGGCCTGACCACCTACGGCCTGACGGAGAAAGGACGAGAACGGTTCTTCACCATGGACACCGAAGGAATCAAAGCCGCATGCAAAGATGAATGGGATACGTATCCCTCCGACAGCCTCTGCGCGGTCGTGCAACAAGGGACCGAAGCTCTGGAAGTGTACTTCAACGGGAAGAGCGGACGGGACTTCCGCTACGAATTCCAGCCCTTCGGAATCTACAGCGAATTCGTCGGCTGGCCCGTCTTTTCCAGCGAAAGGAAACCAGAAGAACCCATCGCGGATCCACCCAGCCAATAGACCATTCATCATTTGAAGAGACCCGCAAGAAAAGAAGAAAAAAAGAAATCTATTTCTTCGCCTTGACCGGATTCGCAGGGGCGACACCCACCTTGGGCGTGGCCGCGAACAAGCCGACGACGGTCTTCTCGAACTGGAAAAGCCAGACCAGGGCGCCGTTGATGACGAGACCAACGATGTTGCCGGGATTCCCCGAGAACAACGAGATCAATGCGCCAACACCGCCGATCCAGGCGATGACCAAGACCAGGATCCGAGCCCAATTCTTGTGGAACCACAGACCCTTGCCGATGAAGAAGTCCAAGACTGCGAAGGCGAAGAAGAACACGCCGACCAGGATGGCAGCAGCGCCAATAAGCGACGCAGTCACATCGATGCCCAGCTCACCCACAGGCAAGACCGACGGGAGGAACTGCGCCAGAATCGGCCCTCCGACAAAGAACAGCAACGCCAAGAGCGCCGTAGCGCCAGCATCAATCCAGGCCAAGATAGCGGCCACTTTCACAATCGTCTGTGCAGTAGATTTCTCCATGATGAACCCTCCAATGGCCAGTCCAATACTCCTCGAGTATTTAACGATTACGGCGCCGACGAGGACCATCGCTGCCCTGTTCGCGTCGTCCTCTCACATCGTCTGGCGACATCCCCCGACGGTGGCAACGCCCCTGTCGCCGCACTTCCCAAACGGCTGACGCTCACCCTTAAGGGCAGCGATGCCCTGTTCGCGTGCGCCACACCGCATCGGCCAGTGCGGAGAATCAACTCGCGATATCCGCGAGGAACCTCGTCGAAGGGCCTGCACCAATCGGCCCTTCTCCTGCACGATATCCAAGGCAATAGCCCAAGTCCAACGACCCCAACCATACCCAACCCAACATAAAGGTTTATAAATAGTCTCCATACCCTGGCACATAC
>JBDRLR010000202.1:0-2452 GCA_043812855.1 Nanobdellota archaeon
GCCCGCCAGCGCCTCTACGGTCGGCCATGCCATCAGCCACGTCTCGTATTTGGGGATGACGCGGCTCACCTGCGTCTGCTGGAGCATGATCTCGCTCACCAGGATGGCGTAGGGATCCGTCGTCTTGCGCCAGGGCAGGTCACGTCCATGCTCAGCATAATGCGTCAGTACCTTGTCTTGGAATGCTTTGATGTCCATAAGAGAAGAGAAAAAGAAAAGAGAATAAAATGTTTACGCGATCGTCGGGACGCAGCGGTCCACTGACCAGTCCTTGCCTGCGAGCTCTGCGTCGATGGCCGCCTGGAATGTGGCGTAGGGGCATGCGCCGCTGATCTGCCTGCCGTTGATGATGAATCCTGGCGTGCCACTGATGCCTGCGGCGGCTCCGTCCTGCATATCCTTGGCGGTCTCCGCGGCCATCTTGCCTGAGTCAAGGCAGGTGTTGAATGCCGTAGTGTCGAGGCCGATGTCGACTGCGTATTGCTTGAAGCCATCAACGCCTCCTGCGACTCCGCTGCCGAAGAGCAGGTCGTGCATATCGTAGTACTTGCCTTGTTCGCCTGCGCACTCAGCGGCCTCTGCGGCCTTCTGGGCCTGTCTGTGGCCGAGGCTGGTCAGGGGGAAGTCTCTAAAGATGAGTTTCGCCTTTCCGGTGTCGATGTAGTTCGTCTCGATGTCACTGAGTGTCTGTGTGAAGAATCGTACGCAGAATGGGCATTCATAGTCGCTGAATTCGACGATTGTCACGGGTGCCTTCGCGTCTCCGCGTACGGCGTCATCGTCTAGAAGTTTGGTCATGTCGACTTTCGGAGCGACGGGTGCTGTCGGTGGCGGCGCTTGCACATCGGTGCCATCGTCCTTCACGACGGTGTCTCCGCCGGCAGGTACGGTTCCGATCTTGCCGCTCAGTGAGCCGACCTGGAAGACCACGACGACCAAAAGGAGTAGTTGGGCTACCGCGATTGCGTATAACCATGTGTTGTCAGATTTATTCTTTGCCAATAAAACATCACCTCAGCTAGTATTGATGGGTGGAGGTAGCTCCAGGCACTTTATAAAACATTCGTCGCTTTTTTATAGTTGATCTCGTCCAGTGCTCTTCACGATGAGAACATTCTCGCAGCGATGTTACGACGTTCTCCGAAACGTCCCAACAGGCAGAGTGACGACGTATGCAGAGATCGCACGTGCGCTTCACACCTGCGCGTATCGTGCGGTGGGCCAGGCCATGCATCGTAATCCTCGCGCTCCAAGCGTGCCTTGTCATCGTGTCGTGGCAAGCGACGGCTCCTTGGGTGGCTTCGCATCAGGACCCGAAGCGAAAATCAGGTTGCTCAGAATGGAGGGTGTCGAAGTGAAGGGTGGCAGGATCGTTGATTTCAAGAAGGTGTTCTATCCGCTGGGCGTGTAGAAAACCTCGGTTCCGCACATGAGGGCGAGCGTAAGACTGGTGCGGAGAGAGGTGACGAGGGGGTTGGTGTGGGCTTGCGGGCTTGACCTGCAACCCACCTCGCCGTCGAGGGACGTCGCGAAAATCAGAGATTTTCGGGATGCTCGAAAAGAGCCTCTTTTCGGCATAGGGGACTTCAGTTCCCCCACCTCGGAAATGCCCGCATTTCCGCGGAAACCGTCGGTGCGGAACGACGCTTGGAATAAGATTTTCTACGCACTCCTATCCGCTTTGACCGTTTCGGATTTTGATTTCTTCGGTCTCCGCCGCCAGCCGTTCGATGTCGAGGTTCCCATGGAATGTGGGGAGTCGGTATGTATCCGCTAGCGCCGCGTAAATCTCTTCAGGCACTGCTACCGCGAAGGTGTACAGGAATCCGAACGCTTTCTCTTGGCGCAGATAGGTGCGCACGAGTCCGTCGCCGTGCATGGCCCGCAGGAGACGTTCGATCTCTTGGCCGTCTTCAGTGCGTCCCAGTCCTCCTGAGCGGATGAAGTCGACCATGCCGTCCAGTGTTCGGGAGCCGTGCGCGCCGATGTGGTTCATGACCTCGGTGCGCATCTTTTCTGCTCGTGCGCCGGTGCGTGGGTGGCAGCGGCACATCTGTGCGGCCGGATCGCTGTAGTCGCTGCAGAACATAGGGGCCATGCGGTACATCTCCAGCGCTTGCGCGTCTCCGTTGCCTTCGACGTAGAGATTGTCCTCTGCCATCCGCCTGTCATCCATGGACTCGTATTTATGCCTTTTCATTTGTTACCGTCGCAGGTCTATGCATGTCCAAGAAAGAATATGGTTGTATATGGTCTGACGCGACGAATTCAGCATATCGAGGTGATGTACATCACCTCAAATGATTAAGTAATCCGCCATCCTTTCTCTCGTCGGAGGAAACAAAGATGGAAGACATTTAACCATTCAAGCCGGTCCAAAGCCAGAACCCGATCTATCTGGGTCCTGCACAGGATCAGTACGCAAGTATCATCGACGGTCACGGCGGACGCA